>NZ_JACGAT010000003.1:0-124287 GCF_020137635.1 Campylobacter sp. RM12642 | reverse complement strand
GGTCTATCGCCTGATTTCCCACCATTTGAGTATATGGAAAATGATGAAATTGTGGGGTTTGAGATTGATTTAGTAAGAGAAATTGCTAAGGAGTTAAATATAAAAATTGAGGTTATTCCAATGTCTTTTGATGGTTTGATTTTAGCGTTAAAATCAAAAAAGATTGATATTATTGCATCAGGTATGAGTTACACACCTAAAAGAGCTAAAAATGTTGAGTTTTCAAATCCAATAATAGAAAGTGAAAACCACTATATCAAATTAAAAAGTAATAAAAAGCTAAATTCTTTAAAAGACCTTGAAAAAGGAGCTATTTTAGGCGCACAAATAGGAACTTTGCAAGCTGATGAAATATCTAATATTAAAGGTGTAGTTCCGTTTTTAAATTCTGAATACATTCCACTTGTATTATCTACTTTAAATGGCAAAATTGATGGTTTTGTATTAGAAGCTGCCGTTGCTAAGAGTTATACTAAAAATTATGATGATTTTGAAGTATTCGCAAAAACTCCAATAGCTGGAACTTGCATAGCTTTTCAAAAAGGCAATACTAAATTAAGAGATGATTTTAATAATGTAATTAACAAATTTAAAAACGATGGAACTTATTTAAAATTGTTACAAAAATATAATTTAGACTAAATATTTGTGCCTAATATTTAGGCATAAATTGAATTTTTTAGATATATTAAAGTCTTAATAAAGGAAAAATATGAAAAAAAGTTATTTTTTAATAAGTATTTTATGTGTAATTTTTATATCTTTAAATCTTAGAGCACCAATTACTGCAATAGGTCCTATAGTTGATAATATTATGAGTTATTATGATTTAAATTCTACGCAAATTGGGATTTTAAGTGCTTTGCCGCTTTTTTGTTTTTTTATTTTTTCTTTAATCGCTCCGATTTTACCAAATACAAAAGCTATGCTTTATGCGATTATTTTAATAATGTTTGGACTATTTGCTAGGGCGTTTTTTAATACTTTTTTCTTATTTTTTGGGACGATTTTAATAGGTTTAGGTATTGCGATTTTGAATGTTTTAATGCCTAGTTTTGTTAAAAATCACTTTAAAAATATTGGAAAAATTATGGCACTTTATGGAATGTTTTTAAGCATTTCTAGCTTAATAGGAGTTTTTGGGCATTATTTGATTGATTATATTGGACTTAGTGGAGCTTTATTTTGTTGGATTATATTTGCTATTATTGCGTTTTTTTGCTATCTGCCATTTATTAAAAATCATAGGCTTAATAGATATTCTAAAACTCAAAATTTCAGTGATTTTTTAAGTATTTTTAAAAATAAAAACGCTTGGATAATAACTGCTTTTATGGGGCTTCAAAGTTGTGTTTTTTATACGATAATTACTTGGTATCCTAGCATATTAGCTATTAGTATGAATAAAGATTATGCGACTAATATTGTTATATTATTTCAATTTTGTTCTATGTTTTCAGCTTATTTTATACCTAATAAAATGGCTCAGATTGAAAATAAAGCAATGCTTTTAACTTTAGTTTGTATTAGCAATATTCTTGCTTTTTTTATATGTTTATTAAGTTCAAATATTTATATTTTAATAATTTCAGCTTTATTATTTTCTATTCCTGTTGGTGGAATTTTTGGCGTTGCATTGATAATGATTGCTATTAAATCAAAAGATACAAAAACTACAATATACTTAAGTTCAATGTCTCAAAGTGTAGGGTATTTAATAGCTACTATTGGGCCAATAATTTTTGGATATTTTAAAGATATTACAAATAGTTTTAATACTTCAATTATTTTTATGATAATTATTAGTTTTTTGTTGCTAATTTTTTCTTTACTTTCAAATAAAATAAGCTATATATAAACTTTATTGTGATAAAATCGGCTCTTCTTTTTTAGAAAATTCAACAAAAAGGAAAGCTTATGCCAAAAATGAAGAGCGTAAAAAGTGCTTCTAAGCGCTTTAGAGTAGGCAAAAATAAAATTAAGCGTGGTTCAGCTTATAGAAGCCACATTTTAACTAAAAAGCCTGCAAAAAGAATGCGTGATTTAAGAACAGCAAAATTTGTTCATGCTACAAATGAAAGCCGTGTTCTTAAAATGCTTTGTATGAAATAAGAGTTTTTGATTTTTAATCATTCGTTACCCCCGTTTAGGGAAAGATTTGCTTTAAGCAAACGCCATTAAAAGGAGAAATTATGGCAAGAGTAAAAACAGGCGTAGTAAGACGCAGAAGACATAAAAGATTATTAAAGTTAGCTAAAGGTTTTTATAGCGGTCGTAGAAAACACTTTAGAAAAGCTAAAGAACAATTAGAAAGAAGCTTGGTATATGCTTACCGCGATAGACGCCGCAAAAAAAGAGATTTCCGTCGTTTATGGATTATTAGAATTAATGCAGCTTGCCGCTTAAATGATTTAAGCTATTCAAGATTTATGAATGGTCTTAAAAAAGCTGGTATTGAACTAGATAGAAAAGTTCTAGCTGATATGGCTATGAATGACGCAGCAGCTTTTGCTAAAGTTGCAGCAGCAGCTAAAAAAGCATTATAATTTCTTTCCTAGCTAAGATTAGCTAGGAATTTCTTTCTTTAACATTTAAATATTTTCCCTAGTAATTTTTATTTTTTTAATATTATTTTAAGAATGGGGGGGGGTATAATCTTTTTTCTTAATTTTACTTTAAAGGATTTTTATGAAATTTGAGAAAAAAGTTATTATCGGCTCTTTAGGTGGATTTTTAACTACTATCATTGGAATTATTGCGGTGTTTTTTCCTAGTTTGCTTAATTTTGAAAAGAAAAATATGGAAGAAATAAAGATATTTATTAAAAGTGAAGCTGATATTCAAAAGTTTAAAAAAGTAATATTGGATAATCAAGGAAAACTTATTAATCTTGATTTAGAGTATTGTTATTACCCTACAATTTTTTATCAAAATGATATTTCAAATTCTAAGGATTATTTTTTAACAGCTGAATATGAAAAGGCAAAAGTTAATAATGATGATTATGTAGATAAAGATGAATATGACATAACAAGAATTTTTTATGGAACTATTCAAACTAAAGAAGGTTTGCAGCTTGATGAAGAAGAAAACATAGCTCAAGGCATGGTAGTTAGTGGTATGGCTACTTTAGAAGCAGAAGGGACAATTCCTGTTAGAACACACGGGGGAACATTGATTTTACAAGGTTTAAATGGTGCTAATTTAGCAGTAAATATCCCATTTAAAAGTGATAAAAAATATAGTTGGGATAATTTAGGAGCTTATTTTAAAGATAGTGAAGTGGAGCAAAAATGTATTCCTAGTGGTATTAAAGGGTATAAAAATGAGTATGAAATTCCAGAATTATTTCACGAAAAACTACAAGGAATATTTTATGTATCAGATTATGTTTCTTTAGGTAGGCAAAGTGAAATGCAATTTGACAATGTTGTGAATTTAGAACCATTTAATAAAAAAGATTTAGCTATTAGAGATTATTAAGGAGAAGAAATGTTTAAGAAAATTTTAAAAGGTGTGTTGATAGTATTTGTTGTATTGTTTGTTATAGGATTATTTATTGATGATCCTATGGAAGTTGAATCGATAACTGATTTTAATTCTCCTGAAGTTAATATTCTAGGAATAGGAGCTTCTAAAAAACTCAAAATTACATCTAAAATAGATGAATTAGAAATATATGAGATTAAACTAAATAAAGGAAATTGCAAACTTCATTATGTTTTATCAAAATCAAATCCTAAAAAATTAAAATACGGACAATCATTTTCACCTATACATTTTTGTGAGAATTTAAAACAAGCAGAAATTAAAACCAATGAAGGTGATTTTACTTATTCTTTTTAAGCTATAGATTTTCTATAGCTTAAAAATAAATATTACTATTTAAAAATATTTCGCTAAAATTACTACCTTAAAAAAGGAGTTAGTATGAAAAAATTATTAATTTTATTATTTAGTGTTTGTGTTTATGCCGTTGAGTGTGTGAGTTTAGAAGAATGCTTAAAAAATGCTAATTATTATCAGTTTGATAAAAATGATGAAGCAAACGCAGCTTTATATTATAAAGTTTCTTGCGAAGAATATGAAGATTATTTATCTTGCAAGGCTTTAAGTGATATTTATAAATATTCTGATAAATTGGAAAATAAAAAATTAAATAAAAAATACAAAAATTTAGCAATAAAATTGGTTAAACAATCTTGCAAAGATGATGATAATGCAAACGCTTGCTATGATTTTGCAAATTTTTGTGAAGTAAAATATACTCAATGTGATGATTTTGAAAAATTATATGAAAGAGCATTTAATTTATACGAAAAACAATGTAATAATAATGATTATTCATCTTGCTATTTTTTAGCAAATATGTATTTAAATGGAGTTAGCACTGATATTGATGAAGAAAAAGCTTTAGAATTATACAAATACGCTTGCAATAACAATGATAACAAAAGCTGCTATGAAGTATCTCAACTTTATGAAAATAAATCTCTTGAGTATTTAAGAAAATCTTGCGAATTAGAATTTAAATACGCTTGTGAAAAGTTAGATAATATAAAATAATTTTAAAAGTTCTTATTTTTAAGAACTTTTTATTATTTGATATATTTTTAAAAACAAGTAGTTATAAAAGCATATAAATTACAACTATTTAAAATAATTTAAGATTTTTATTATTGTTTTGTCATAATAATCACATTTACTTCAAAGGAATTTTATGAATATAGAAAAACACCAAAATATGATTAATTTTATTTGGAATATCGCAGATTGTCTAAGATATTTTAAGTTAAAATTAGTTTTGTTTTTAATGTGAGAAAGTTTATGGAAATAAAAATTACTAAAAAGCGGGTGAAAAATATTATTATAAAAGTTCGTGAGATTGGGCTTGTTGAAGTAGTATCGCCTTATTTTATAAGTAGAGCAAAAATTGATGAGATTTTAAGACTTAAAAAAGATTGGATAGAACAAAGATTAAACGAGCTTAAAACTACTAAAAAAGCAGAGCTTTTGAGTGGTAATTTTGTATTGTTTTTAGGACGAAAATATATTTTAGAATTTGATTTAAGAATTTCAAAAAATGTAGAAATTCACAATGATAAAATCATTTTAAAATGTCTTGAAAATGATGAAAATAAAGAAAAATTACTTAATGATTTTTATAAAATTCAATCAAAAGAAATCTTTAGCGAAATTTTAAAAAGATTTTGTGTGATTGTTGGTAAAGATATAAAAGCTTTAAAAGTACGAAAAATGAAAACTCGTTGGGGTTCTTGCAATACGAAAAAATCTTATATAAATCTAAATACCGAATTAATTAAAAAAGATATATTAGCAATAGAAGCAGTGATTATGCACGAATTAACACACCTTTATCACGCTAATCATTCAAAGGCTTTTTATGCCACGCTTTTAGGATTTATGCCAGATTATAAAGAAAGAATTAATTTATTAAAAGACAAATAATTTATATTTATCCCCCATATTTTATACAGCTAATGCCAAATTTATCTCTTATAGCACTTAGGGTTTCGTTTAATTTTTGATTTTTTGTGGTGTTTTGAAAAATATTTTCACAATATGTTTTATCAAGATTATTAGCAGCAATTCCTATATAATAAACACTTACATTTTTCGTATTTTTCATAAGAATTTCAAATCCTTTTACGGCATTATCAATTAGATTTTTTTCATCAAATGGTTGCATAATTTCAACTCCAATATGCTCTAATTTATTGCCGTATTTAATACTTATTTCTATTTTTTTAGGATGATATTTGTGCTTTGAAATCCAAACACATAAATATCTAGCAAGTATTTTAACCCTTCGCCTTAACTCATCATAATCACTAATTGGCTTAAAGCTTTTTGATATTGCGTGGCTTTTAATATCTTTTATTTCTTCTACTTTTTCATTATCAATGCCTTTAATTCTTGCTATGATTTTTTTGCCATTTTTACCATATTTATCTAGCAAATATTCTTTTTGCAATAATTCATCTAAAGTATTTACCCCATAAGCTCTTAAATATTTTTGTATTTCTCTTCCTATGCCTGCGAAATTTTTTATATCTATTCCTTTAATGGCATTGCTTAAATCATATTCCATTCTAATGCCAAAAGGTTTTGCTAAATCGGTTAAAAATTTAGCTCCCCATTTGCTATTATTAATGCCTATACTAGCTGGTAAGCCAAATTTATCTAATAGTTCTTTTTGAAGATATTTTGCATAATCTAGCACTTCTGTGTCTTTTTTAAACCCTTCTAAATCTCCAAAAAACTCATCAATGCTAAATTGTTCAATTACGGGTATTTTGCTTTCTAAAAATTGTCTTACTTTAAAGCTTAGTTCTTTATAAAATCTAATATTACTTCTAGCTATTTTTAAATTCGGACATTTTTGATAAGCTATATTTAATTTATCTCCTACTTTTACTCCATATTTTTTAGCTTCATAAGATACGGCAATTGCGGTAAAATGCCTATAATCAATTACTTTATTTTCACTTCTTGCAACTTCAATTGAGCTCATAAAGGCGATTTTATTATCTATATATTTTGCATCTTGATTGAAAAAATCTTCATCGCTTCCAGCATAAATCACGCAAGGTGTATTGCAGAGTTCTTTATTTAATAGTCGTTGGGCATTTACAAAATAGCTATCAAAATCTATATGAAGTTTCATTAGAATTTGTTTTTATAAATATTTATAAATTCATTAATCGGTGTAGCACCTTTATGATAATAAAATCCTTGTAATTCATCACAACCTAATTGTTTTAAAATATTTACTTGCTCTAGTGTTTCAACACCTTCTGCTACTACTCTTTTATTCATAGTTTTTGCTATTTTTATAATACCAATTATAATTGCTTTTGAGTTTTCATTAATTAAATCACAATCTTTACTATTTAATCCATCTATAAAGCTTTTATCAATTTTAATTGTATCAATAGGTAAATGATTTATATAAGAAAGAGAACTATAATCTTTCCCAAAATCATCAATACTTATTAAAAATCCAATAGCTTTTAATTTTTCTAATATAGTCTCACTACTGCTATTAAGTCTATATCTTTCTGTTATTTCTATATCTATTAAACTTGGATTTATATCGTATTTTTTAACATTTGCTAGCAAATAATTTATCATATCTTTATGGTGCAAGTGTTTTGCTGATATATTAATGCTTATTGGAATATTTATTCCTTTATTTTTTAAAACTTGTATTTCTTGAAATACTTTTGCAATTACAAATTTTTCAAGTTTTATTATTAAATCAGTTTTTTCTGCAATTCTTATAAATTTTTCTGTATTTTCAAATTTATCATTTCGTTTCCAGCGAATTAATGCTTCTGCGCCTTTTACTAAATTATCATTTGCTCCGATTTTTGCTTGATAATATACATCAAGCTCACCTTTTTCTAAAGCCCTTTTTAAATCATTTTCTAATTTTGCTTCATTATCTATTTGTGTTTTAACTTCATCAGAATAATCGCAATACAATGTATCTTTTTGAACGCTTGAAAGTAAGGCTGCTTTGTAAGTATCGTTTATTATTTGATTGTAATTTTCATTTGTTAATACACTAAAGCCAACCCCTATACTCTGCTCATAAATTCCATCACTTCCAAAATTAATACTTTCACTAAAGCATTCGTGCAACTTAATAGCCATATTATTAAAAGTTGTTTGTATTTCATCAATACAAGGAAATGCTAATAAAAAATCTCCATTGCCACTTATTTTGGCTATTTTAGAATTTAAAATAGTTGTAGAAAAACTTGAAAATCTACTTGCTAATTCTAATATTATTTTATCAGCTAAATCAAAACTTCTACTTTTTAATAGATTTTGATAGTCTTTAAGATATATATAGCTAACTATTATAGGACAATCGCTTTTTTCATAGAGTTCTTGTATGTCTAATAAGAATTTTTGTTTTTTAGGTAATTTGGTTAAAGAATTATAATTTTCTTGATAGTATATATCATTTAAGACTTCATTTAAAGAATTTGCTATTTTTTGAAATTCGCTGTAATTTAGCGTATCGTTTAGCATTAAAGGTTTATGTTTTTTGACTGAATTTGCAAGAAGTTCTGCAAAATCATTAAAATTTGATTTTACTCTTTTTAATCTTTTTATATAAATTGCATTACTAATAACTGCAGCTACTAATACAGCGAAAGAAAATACTAAAAATTGAAAAATAGTATGGTCTTTATTTTGTTGTAGCCTAATTACTAAGCTATCATTTCCTATATTGTGAATTCTATGATGCTCTTCAATTCTTTTTGCCTCGCTAATATATCTATAAGTTCCAAAAATTCCACCAGCAATTTCAATTAGTAAAAAAGTTGTAATAATAAAATTCTTAAACGAGTTAGATAGAATTGATTTTGTTTTCATAGTACTCACCTAAACATTTTAATTGATGCCTTTGCTTCTTCTTTTTCCATATAATTACGAACTGATTCTTGAGCATTTTTATTCATTAAATAGCTTTTAATTTGTTCTTTTGCTACTTCATAACTTGCCCCATTCATCTTATCTTTATTTAAATTATAAAATCTAATTACTTCATCATCGCTTACATCTTTCATATAATTTTGAGCGATTAAATCAAATAATTTCTTTTTTAGAATTTCATCTTTTATATTTTCTGTTAGCATTTTGATTTTATCTTGGTTATGTTCTATGAAAGTAGATAAGCTAATATTATTAGCAGCAGCTATTTTTGATAATTCTTGATTGATTTCTAGTTCATTTGCAGCTAATTTGAATTTTTTAGCTAAAGATGTGCATATTTTATTTTGAATTAGCAATCTTAATGCGTCGTTTTGGCTTATATTCATATATTGTGAAATTTCTATAATATCAATATTTGTAATAGGCTCGTTATTAACACTAGCTATGATTGAAGTTATAGGACTTGCGTTCATAAATGCACCAAATACAAGTGCAAGCAAAATTTTTCTCATTATTTACCTTTAAGTGATTTTAAATGATTATAACTATAAAAAATTCACAAAAGGCTAATAATAATGATAGTTACAAGATTTGCACCCTCTCCGACAGGGTTTTTACATATTGGTGGATTAAGAACAGCACTTTTTTCTTATCTTTACGCTAAAAGAAATAATGGTAAATTTATTCTTCGTATTGAAGATACAGATATGGCAAGAAATAGCGAAGAAGCAACCAAAGCTATTTTAGAAGCTTTTAAATGGGTTGATTTAGAAGTAGATGGGGAAATTACTTACCAAAGTAAAAGATTAGATATTTATAAAGAATATATTCAAAAATTACTTGATAGTGGCAATGCTTATTATTGTTATATGAGTGAAGATGAGTTAAACTCATTAAGAGCAGAGCAAGAAGCTAGAAAAGAACGCCCTAAATATGATGGAAGATACAGAGATTTTAAAGGAACTCCACCAGAAGGAATTAAGCCTGTTGTAAGGATTAAAGCACCGCTTGATGGAGAAATAATCGTAAATGATGGAGTAAAGGGCGAAATTAGATTTAACGCTGCTGATATTTTAGATGATTTTGTAATAGCTCGTGCTGATGGCACTCCTACTTATAATTTCGTAGTGGTTGTTGATGATGCTTTAATGGGCGTAACTGATGTTGTTCGTGGAGATGACCATCTTTCAAATACTCCAAAACAAATAATAATTTATGAAGCTTTAGGCTTTAAGGTTCCTAATTTTTATCATCTAGCTATGATAAATGGAGAAGATGGCAAAAAACTTAGCAAAAGACACGGAGCAACCGATGTTATGGAATATAAGGCTTTAGGATATTTGCCTGAAGCTTTACTTAATTTCTTATTAAGATTAGGATTTTCAAACAAAGACCAAGAAATATTTTCAATGCAAGAAATGAAAGAATGCTTTACATTTGATAATGTTAGCAAAGGTGCAAGCACATATAACGCACAAAAATTAGAATGGATTAATGCTCATTATATAAAAAGCGTTAGCGATGAAAGATTAGTAAATGCTTGTAAAGATTTAGGATTTGATTTTTCAAGTGTTAAGAATTATTCATTCTTATTAACAATGTTAAGAGAAAGAGCTAAGACTTTAATAGATTTGATAAATAGTGCAAAAATTATTATAAACGAGCCAAATTCTTATGAAGAAAGTGGAGTTGCTAAGTTTGTAAATGATAATAGTAAAGCTTTATTTTCTAAGTTTGTAAATGATTTTAAAGGTGCAAATACTGAAGCAGAATTTGAATTAGCCGTTAAACAATTTTTAGATAGCAATAATGCTAAGCTAAAAGACATAGCGCAATTAATTAGATTAAGCCTAACAGGAACAACAATTAGTCCTAGTATTTATGCTATTATGGAGTTTTTAGGCAATGATGAGATTAAAAAAAGATTTAATAATTTTTTAAAGGAGATTTTATGAATAATTTAAAAGAAAGAGCATTAGAGTATCATTTAGGCGGTAAATTAGGCACTTTTATTAAAACGCCTATGAAAGAATATGAGAGTTTAAGTTTAGCATATTCTCCTGGAGTTGCATATCCTTGCGAAGAGATTGCTCGTGATAGTGATTTAGCTTATAAATACACAAGTAAAGGTAATTTAGTAGCAGTTATTAGCGATGGTTCAGCTGTTTTAGGTCTTGGCAATATCGGTGGAATTGCAGGAAAACCTGTTATGGAAGGTAAGGCTTGCTTATTTAAAAAATTTGCAAATGTTGATTCTTATGATATTGAATTAAGCACTCAAGATACCGAAGAAATAATAGCAGCAGTAAAAGCTATTGCTCCTAGTTTTGGCGGTATTAACCTTGAAGATATAGCAGCTCCAAAATGTTTTGAGATTGAAGCAAGACTTCAAGACTTAGGTATTCCTGTAATGCATGATGACCAACACGGAACGGCTATTATTAGTGCGGCAGGGTTAATTAATGCTTGTGAACTAATTGGCAAAAAATTAGAAGACTTAAAGGTAGTTGTTTGTGGGGCAGGAGCAGCAGGGATTGCAAGTGCTAAGATATATAAGACTTTAGGAGTTAAAAAGATTTATTTAGTAGATTCTAAAGGTGTTTGCAATACTAAAAGAACAGATTTAAACGAGCATAAATTAGAATTTGTAAGAGAATGTGATGAGGATACTTTAGCCGATGTTTTAAAAGGAGCTGATGTTTTCTTAGGGCTTAGCAAAGCTGGAGCTTTAAGCGAAGAAATGTTAAAAACTATGGCAGAAAATCCAATAGTATTTGCTTTAGCTAATCCTGACCCAGAGATTTTACCTGAACTTGCGAAAAAAGTTCGCCCTGATGTAATTATTGCAACAGGAAGAAGCGATTATGACAATCAAATCAACAATGTTTTAGGCTTTCCATATATTTTCCGTGGGGCTTTAGATGTTAGAGCTAGAAAGATTTCTATGGGTATGAAAATAGCAGCTGTTAAGGCATTAAGCGAATTAGGACGCCTTGAAGTTAGCGAAAAAACTAAAAAATTATATGGTAAAGACTTAAAATATGGAAAAGATTTAATAATTCCAAAACCATTTGATGATAGGGTAAAAGCTTATGTTAGCACCGCAGTTGCTAAGGCTGCTGTTGATGAAGGCATAGCTTTAGTTAAAAATTTTGATGATAAAGCATATTTTGAAAGGTTATTGAATGAAAGTAATTAAAAATACACTAGTTTCAACTTATCTAGCGAAAATTAGAGATAAGAATACATCTTGTAGGGATTTTCGTGAGCATATAAAAAAGCTTAGTGGATTTGTTATTTATGAAGCTTGTGAATTTTTAAGCACAGAAAAAGTTAATATTCAAACTCCACTTATGCCTTGTGAGTGCGAAGTTATTAGCGATGATATTGTAATAGTGCCTATTTTAAGAGCAGCTCTTGGTATGAGTGATATTGCACTTGATTTATTGGGTAAAGCTAGTGTGGGATTTTTAGGTATTCAACGCAATGAAGAAACGCTTGAGCCTGAATTTTTCTTTGAAAAATACCCACAAGATATGCAAAATAAAACTGCAATTATAATTGACCCTATGTTTGCAACGGGCGGAAGTGCTATTGCAGCTGTTGATAGATTAAAATCAATTGGTGTCAAAAAAATAATTTTTGCAAGTATCATTGCAACTCCTGAAGCAAGAGATAGAATGAAAAAAGCTCATCCTGATGTAGCATTAATTACTGCTTGTTTGGATAAAGGGCTGAATGAAAAAGGATATATTATCCCAGGTCTTGGAGATGCTGGAGATAGGATATTTAATACTTTAAAGGCTTAAAAATGAAAAAAATATTATTGGGTTTAAGTTTATTTGTTTGTTTAAATGCTGAGGTAATTACACAAAATATCAAGGAATTTGATTTTACTAATAGTGATTATGCTGTAATTGATGTTAGAATGCCTAGTGAATACGCTGCAACAGGCGTTGTAAATAAAGCAAAATTGATAACATTTCTAAACGAAAATGGAAGTATCAATCCTGATTTTTTGAATGAAATTAGTAAAAATTATTCAAAAGATAGCAAAATAGCAATTATGTGTAGAAGTGGTAAAAGAAGTGCAATGGTAACTAAAATGCTTGAGCAAAACGGCTTTACTAATATAATAAATCTTGATGGTGGAATGAACGAATTATTAAAGACAAATATTAAATTAGTTCCATATCAAAATTAATTTTTAATCCTATTTTAAATTCTTTTTAAAATAGGATTTATTTAAGTATTCCTTGATAGCCTGTATTAAAAAGTGCTTGATTTATTATGCTTTCGTTAAGTTCTTTATCGCTTTTAATTATCGCTGTTTTATTTTCTAAACTAACATTTACTTTATTTACTCCATCAATTTTTAGTAGTGCCTTTCTAACAATTGCCGTGCATAATGGACAATGTATTTTAGGAATTTCTAAAGTGTATTCATAAGCATTTAAAACACTTAAAAATAAGCTTAACAATAATATTTTTTTCAAATCATTGCTCCTATAATTTCAGGATAAAATACGATAAATAATAATGCAAGTCCTATTAAAAATAATCTGATTTTATTTTTTTGATTTAGTTTTTTATAGACAAATATGCAATATAAAATGCAGGTTGCAATCCCCAAATATACTCTAAAAGGTGCTAAAAAATCAAAATTAACAAGGCTTACTCCAAATATCAAAAAGCTAATAGCTCCAACACAACAAAGGCTAGAGCTAATAGCTAAGATAAACATTGATATTAAATATTTTTTCATATTTGTTTTGAAGTGTATTCATACACAAATTCATTAGGTGAATAATAATCAATAGTATTTGAATCAACTTCAGCATATACATAGCCAAAATTATTAAGCGGTGCTTGAGCTGGGCGTGGAATTAGCACGAAATCTCTTTTGGTATTAAACTCGCACCAACACATTTCCCAATTACCGAATTGAAATTCTCTTAATTTTTGTATACCACTATCATTATTATCTAGGTTTAAAGATAATTTAACTTTAGCTACATCAGCAGGATCGCAAGGAATCCACCCATAGCCTTTTAGATAAAACTCCGCCCTACAATGTTGAGCTTTTGTTATATTTTCTTTACTACCCATTGCAGCATAAAATCTACTCGCACCTAAACGAATTCCAAAGCACTCTCTAGCAGGAATATTAATACTTCTTAAAAGTGCTACAAAAACAGAGCTAATATCAGTGCATTTGCCATAAAGTTTTTTACTTTCTAAAATAGCCTTAACATCACCAATTCCACACCCAATTACACTCTCATCACGAGTAAAATTAAGTGCTACCCAATCATAAATAGCTTTTGCTTTTTCTAAATCGCCTTTTATACCTTTTGTAATTTTTAGTGCATATTCTTTTACTATTCCACTAGTAAAAATATGTTCGCTTGGTTTTAAATATTGTGCGATACTTTCGTCTAATTTCTCGTTTTCATTAAAATTAACTTTAGAAAAATCAGTAATTCTATCATGAGTTTTAATGCTAAATTGTGTTATTAATTCAGCTTTTACATTAGAAAAACTTGCATATAAACTATTAGTTTCAAAATCACTTAAATAAATTTCATTGTAATTTCCACTATTTACAATATCACTTGTAAGGTATTGATATGAGCGTGATTTTGGTAATGGAAGCCATATTTTGCTAACTTCGCCTAATTCGCTTAAATTATGTTTTAAGCTTACAATGTATTCTTTACTATCGTCTTTTGTTGCTTGAGTATTATTTACTAAAGGTGTTTCATTCGCACTTAGTAAAGTGTTTGCTGCAACTGCAGACGATAAAGTTAAAAATGTTCTTCTTTTCATAACTTTATCCTTGTGTGAAATAAACTTTTATTTTAAATTATTTTATTTAATAATAAATTTAGTTTTTTAATAGTTTTTATGTTATTATTGACCTTTACATTTTTACAAAGGAAAATTATGGCTAAAGATGATGTAATAGAAATTGACGGCGAAGTTATTGAAGCTTTACCAAATGCAACTTTTAAAGTTGAGCTTGATAACAAACACGTAATTTTATGCCACATTGCGGGTAAAATGAGAATGCACTATATTAAAATTATGCCAGGAGATAGAGTAAGAGTTGAGCTAACTCCTTATAGTCTTGATAAAGGACGCATTACTTATAGACACAAATAATTTAGCACTTTTTATGGTGCTAAACTTCTAAATTATTTTTTACCATTCATTTATCTTGGGGGGGGGTATAATCACTCTTTTGAAAGGAGATTAAATGAGTGATTTAACAACAAATGAAAATCAAAATGAAAACAAATATGATTTGTTTAAAGGCGTTTTATTAGTTAATAATAACGACGTTACTCAATATGGTTTAATTTATATGAGTGAAATAGAAATAACTGCTAAATCCACAATTAATTATGAAGATGCGGAAAAGTCATTAAAAAATCTAGCTAGTTATTTGGGGTTTAATTGTATTTTAAATATAGTAAGAGATAACTATACTGATAGTATGCAAACTTCGGGGACTATGCATACAGAGGGTAGGGTTAGTAGTTTTTCTAATTCTTATAGTTCTACATCTACAATCAATACAGAAACTAAAGTAAATAATAATTTTAGAATAAAAGGCACTTTAGCAATCGTAGGCAAGCCAAATCCTAACGGAGTGAGCGTAAATATAAATGTTATTTTAGAAAGAGCAAATATAGTATATGAATGCCAAAGCACTACTCAGCCTATTTACGAAGCAAATTGTGCTTTAGAGAAGTTAGATAATAAAAGTAAAATAGCTTTAATATCTAGCGCTTCTTTAATAGTTCTTTGTCTAATTCCTATGATTGGTTTTGGTTTTGCATTTGTTAACATTGTTATCGTCGCTATTTCTTATTTTTCTATAAGTAAAATTAGGAAAATACCTTATAACACATTGCAAATTTGTGAGCCCAATCTAAAAAAAATGATTTTACAATATGGCGATGAAATGATAACCATCTATAAACTTACTTCAAAAACTAACATTAAATACATAGGAGAATAAATGAAAAATTTAATAAATAATTTAGAAGGTCTTAAGCAAGGTGAATTTGCAAAAGCTTTTCATAAAAATGCCATAGATGGCACAACAAATACAAATGAGTTATTAAAATATGCAAAAAACGATATATTGAAAA
Organism: Campylobacter sp. RM12642; assembly: GCF_020137635.1. Taxonomy (NCBI): domain Bacteria; kingdom Pseudomonadati; phylum Campylobacterota; class Epsilonproteobacteria; order Campylobacterales; family Campylobacteraceae; genus Campylobacter; species Campylobacter sp. RM12642. The sequence continues at coordinate 108,655 of NZ_JACGAT010000003.1, read as the reverse complement.
AATTTATTTTAATTGCAATTACGACAATAATAGCATCTATTGTATCTAGTATCGGTATTTTTTCTTTATTACTTACATTATATCCTTGGGTTTTTATATTTAGTGCAATTTATATAGTAATTAAGTTATTAAAGAAATTTAAAATATTTTAATTAATACGGAAATAAATTCCAAGTGGAATTTGAATCCGTAATTAAATAATTTTTATAATATGCTCTATTTTATTTTTATCTAGGATTTTTAAACTTCATTTATTATGGCATTCTACTTAAACACTTATTTCGCAATCATTTGAGAGTTATCTTGGCGTTGAGGTTAACTTATTATAAATCTTCGCTTCATTTAACACCTGTTCTCTCTTATGCTCTCCAAAGATTTAAATTATAAACAATCAAATCTATTTTTTAAATTTTTTATATAAATAGATTAGTATTATTGGCAGTACAATAAAACCAAGTGGTGTAAAGCATAAGATAGTTGAGATTACTAATATTATTTTTTCTTTATTAGAAAAATTTACAATCGGTTTTGACTGTTCTATTAGATTGATATATTTATTTATATTTTCTTCACTAAAATTATAATCGTTATTTTCTATCATTAAATCAAAAGCCCTTGCAAAATTACCCGTTTTGTTTGTTGTATTTTCTTGCATTTTTACTCTCCCATGTGTTTTATTGTTACATTTTTAGAACATATTTTATAAATCGTTACAAAATCTTTACTGTATCTATCAAGCAATTCTTTTAAAGAATTTTCATATTTAACCAATGTTTCTACATGATTTTTAACAAGTCCTGCTCTTGTAAAATTTGCAAAGATATTCATCGGAAATATTGAGAGCTTTTGTTCTATATTTTTTATATGTAAATTTGCATAATAAATATTTCTTGCTGTATCTATACATTCTAAATATATTTTTTCTTTTTCTTTAAAAATTATTTTTAAAGTATTTGCATTTGGATTTGGTTTGCCGATAATACCTAACAAACCTTTAATTGTAAATACATTGTTTGTTTTTGTAATGGATTTTATAGTAGAAGCTGTTTTGACAACATAATTTCTTGAAATTTCAAAAGGATTTGGACTAGCTTTCATAGTTCCTTTTGTATCCATTATACCGGTCGTGCTTGTATTATCTGTATATTGCTCTTTAGTAACTTTTAGAACACAATTAAAACCAAAAAAATCTGCCAATGCTTTTAGATTTTTTTCAGCATCTTTATAGTCTTCTTTAGATATAGAAATAATTTCAATTTCACTTAAATAAACTAAATCATAACCTACTATTTCATAGTTATCACTTAAAGCAACGCCTTTAAATAATTCATATTTGTTTTTGTTTATTGGTAATTCACTCATTAGTTCTCCTTTTGAGTGATTATACCCCCCCCCAAGTTAAACAAATGGTCAATTATATTTTTAATATAAAATAAAATTTTCTTAGAATTTAAATCTGTAATTAAATAATTTTTATAATATGCTCTATTTTATTTTTATCTAGTATTTTTGAAACTTCATTTATATTGGGATATTTCACCCACATTAAAAGTTATCTAAAACTTTATGAATTAAAAAAGTAAAATCTATAAATTAATTCTTAAATAATAGTTTGAGATTAGATTGCTAAGAAATTTTTAGAATTATCAAAGACAAATAAATTTAATATTTAAACCTATATTAATTTTGTTTTGATAATATTAGCACTTTTGCAATTTATCTGTGTGAAGAAGTAATATTTGAGTGAATTTTCCACCATTTAAATATTAGTTGGTAATTCGTGATACCTAAAAATGCAGATTGTAAAAAAGTGGAAAGCAAATTATTTTTTAGGAGACAAGATGAAAGTAAGACCATCTGTTAAGAAAATGTGCGACAAATGTAAAGTCGTTATGAGAAAAGGCGTTGTTCGTATTATTTGCGAAAATCCAAAACACAAACAAAGACAAGGATAAGGTATGGCTCGTATTGCAGGTGTTGATTTACCAAAGAAAAAAAGAATTGAATATGGCTTAACTTATATCTATGGTATAGGTTTATTTACTTCACGCAAAATTTTAGCAGCAGTTGGAATAGATCCAAACAAGCGTGTATATGAATTAAGCGAAGATGAAGCAGCAAATATTCGTAAAGAAATCCAAGAACATTATTTAGTTGAGGGTGATTTAAGAAAACAAGTTGCTATGGACATTAAAGCTTTAATGGATTTAGGTTCATATCGTGGTTTAAGACATAGAAAAGGTTTACCAGTGCGTGGTCAAAAAACTAAAACAAATGCTAGAACTCGCAAAGGTAAGAGAAAAACCGTTGGTGCAAAAGCGTAAGGATAGATAATGGCTAAGAGAAAAGTAGTTAAGAAAAAAGTAGTTAAAAAGAATATTGCTAAAGGTGTAGTATATATTAGTGCAACTTTTAACAATACAATGGTAACAGTTACAGATGAAATGGGAAATGCAATTGCATGGAGTAGTGCAGGTGGTTTAGGATTTAAAGGTTCTAAAAAATCAACTCCATTTGCTGCTCAACAAGCGGTTGAAGATGCTTTAAATAAAGCTAAAGAACACGGAATTAAAGAAGTTGGTATTCGTGTTCAAGGTCCTGGTAGCGGTAGAGAAACTGCTGTTAAGAGTGTTGGTGCAGTTGAAGGTATTAAAGTTACTTTCTTAAAAGATATTACACCATTAGCACATAATGGTTGCAGACCACCAAAACGCCGTCGTGTATAATATAAGTATAGGAATATAGGAGAAATAGTATGGCAAGATATACTGGACCAGTAGAGAAAATTGAAAGAAGATTAGGCGTTAGCCTTGCAATGAAGGGTGAAAGAAGACTAGCTGGTAAGAGTGCTTTAGATAAAAGACCTTATGCACCAGGTCAGCATGGTCAAAGAAGAGGTAAAATTAGCGAATACGGCTTACAATTAAGAGAAAAGCAAAAAGCTAAATTTATGTATGGTGTAAGCGAAAAGCAATTTAGAAAATTATTCCAAGAAGCTGCTAGAAAAGATGGAAATACAGGTTCTATTTTAATTCAATTCTTAGAACAAAGACTTGATAATGTTGTTTATAGAATGGGTTTTGCTACAACTCGCCGTTTTGCAAGACAACTTGTAACTCACGGACATATTTTAGTAAATGGTAAAAGAGTAGATGTTCCAAGTTATAGAGTATTACCAGGCGCTAAAATTGAAGTTGTAGAAAAAAGCAAAAACAATCCTCAAATAGTAAGAGCAGTTGAACTTACAAATCAAACAGGTATTGTTGAGTGGGTTGATGTTGAAAAAGATAAAAAATATGGAATTTTCACAAGAAAACCTGAGAGAGAAGAAGTTGTCATTCCTGTTGAGGAAAGATTCATAGTAGAGCTATACTCTAAGTAATAAGGAGTAGCAAATGAGAAAAGTAGTTACAACAGCTCATATGCCAAATGATTTTACTATTGAAAATATCGGCGAAAATAAAGCACGCATTAGTGCTTGGCCTTTTGAAATTGGTTTTGGCATTACATTAGCACATCCACTGCACAGGCTTTTACGCCTTAGTGCAATTGGCTATGCAGCAACTGCTATTAAAATTGATGGAGTAAGTCATGAATTTGATAGCAAAAGAGGTATGGTAGAAGATATTTCTTTATTTATTATTAATATCAAAAATATGCGTTTTAAAATTAAAAACGAAGATAGTAAAAGAGAAGAAGTAAGCTTTAGCTTTAAAGGGCCAAGAGAAATTAAAGGTAGTGATTTAGCTAATAATGTAATTGAAGTTGTAAATCCTGATAACTACATTGCTACTATAAATGAAGACACTGAATTAGACTTCACATTAATTATTGAAAAAGGTATTGGCTATGTAGCAAGCGAAGATTTAAGAGAAAAAACTGATAGTAGTTTTATAGCTCTTGATGCGTTTTTTACACCAGTTAGAAATGCAAATTATTCAATAGAAAAGGTATTACACGAAGATAATCCTGATTATGAAAAAATTGTATTTGAAATAACAACTGATGGTCAAATTACACCTGAAGATGCGTTTAAAAATGCTTTAGATGCTATGTATCAACAAATGATGGTATTTAATAAAATTGCAACTACAAGTCCTAGATTAATAGGGGAAGAAACAACTGAAGAAATTGATTTATCTCCTTTATTAAAAAGCGTTAAGGAACTTGGTTTAAGCGTAAGAAGTAATAATGGTTTAGAAAAAGCTGGCATTGAATTTATAGGCGAATTAGCTTTAATGAGTGAAAGCGATGTAAATAATTTAAAAAATGTTGGTAAAAAATCAGTGGATGAAATTACTACTGCTATGAAAGAAATAGGCTATCCGATAGGTTCAAATTCTGTAGATGCTTATAAAGATAAACTTATTGAAAAAATAAAAGAAATTAAAGGATAATAAATGAGACACGGACATGGATATAGAAAGCTAGGTCGTACTAGCACTCATCGTGCAGCTTTACTAAAGAATTTAAGCATTGCAATTATCAAAAATGGTAAGATTGAAACAACTTTAGAAAAAGCTAAAGAATTAAGATCATACATTGAAAAACTAATAACTCGTGCAAGAGTTGGAGATTTTAACGCTCATAGAGCAGTATTTGCAGCTTTACAAGACAAAGAATGCACAAATAAATTAGTAAATGAAATAGCTCCAAATTACAAAGAAAGAAATGGTGGCTATACAAGAATTATTAAAACAAGAACTCGCCGTGGTGATGCGGCTACTTTAGCTTATATTGAGCTAGTATAATAATTGAGTGCTTCGGCACTCAAAATATTATGAATAAAATAACACTCCCAAATAATCAAACTTTAGAAAACTATATATTAAACAAAGAACTTTTTACCCTAGCTGATATTTCTCAAAATGCTTATAAATTTTGGAAAAATATAAAATACGCACAATATCCAAATTCTAGAATTGTATTTTTAGATAAAAATACAATAGCTAAAAAATATGAGAATTTAATCCCTAAATGCTCTAATTTAAGTGGATTAGTATTAGCTAGTGCTTTTTGTTCTATGAGTAATCTAGCGCCATCACATTTAAATCCAAATAATAATTCAAATCTTTTAAATGTAATAAAATTAGTAGAGATTGCAGGAATAAAATTTATTGATTTAAATGATTTTTTTACAAAGTTAAAAATACCTTTAAATTCTCATATTTATATAGAAAAATGTTGTTATTTTGCACCCGAGCCTTTTGAGAAAAAAATCAAACTCACAAATACTTTATGTTTAGGATATTACTAAGGAGATAAAATGCTTACGAAAATAAGAGATATTTTAAAAATCAATAATGCTGATTTTGCTTTAATACTAACGGCTGATTATCACTTGAGTGAGTATATTCCTGAATATTTTAAACTTAGAGAATTTATAAGTGGATTTAGCGGTTCTGCGGGCTCGCTTTTAATTAGCCTTGATGATGCAATTTTATTTACTGATGGTAGATATTTTTTACAAGCTGAAAATGAGTTAAAAGATAGCATTAGATTAATCAAAAGCCCTGATTATATAGACTATATTAAAAATAATCTAAGCACCAAAAAGGCTTTAATTGATTTAAAAACCATATCTCAAAATAATTACGAAAAGCTAAAAAACCTTGTTAATATAATAGATTATGATAATTTTTATAAAGATTTTTACGATAAACAACTCCCACAAGAGCCAATCTATAAACAAAATGAAAAATTCATAAGTGATTTAAGTTCTAATAAAATAAAAAAAGTCCAAGATGAATTAAAAAATAAAAACATTGATTATTGCGTAATCTCAAGCCTTAGCGACATAGCTTATCTTACAAATTATCGTGGAAAAGATGTGGAATTTAACCCCGTATTTTTAAGTTATATGATAATTTCACAAACTAATGCGATTTGTTATATAGAGCCAACAAAGCTTAAAAATATTCAAAAAGATTTAAATATAATTTATAAAAATTACGATGAGTTTTATTCGGATTTATCTAGTTTAAGTGGTAATGTATTGTGTGATTTTGCCAATACAAATGCAAAAATTATTAGCTTAATAAATGCAAATTTAGTAAATGAAATCTTGCCTAGCACCATACATAAAGCTTGTAAAAATGATATAGAAATAAAGCACATAAAACAAGCTCATATAATTGATGCCATTGCATTAACTAAGTTTAATTATTACTTAGAAAATACTAATTTAGACTTAGTTGATGAGCTAAAAATTGATGAAGTTCTAACACAATTTAGACAAGAAAATGAGTATTTTATCAGCAATTCTTTTGATACTATCGCAGCATTTAATGAAAACGCCGCAATAATTCACTATAAAGCAAACGCAAAAACTTCAAAATTACTTAATAAATCAGGTTTATTATTACTTGATAGTGGGGCTCAATATGAGTGCGGCACTACTGATATTACGAGAGTTTTTAAGATAAAAAACGCAAGTTTAGAGCAAATTAGAGATTATACTTTGGTTTTAAAAGCACATATTGCAATATCAAAAACCATAGCACCCGAAAATATAAAAATGCCTTTATTAGACAGCATTGCAAGAAAGGAATTATGGCAATACGGATTTGATTATTTGCACGGCACAGGACATGGGGTAGGGTATTTTTTAAATGTTCATGAAGGTCCACAAGTTTTATCGCTAAATGCTAATATTAGCGAACATACTAAATTAAAAAGGGGTATGCTAACATCAATTGAGCCAGGTTTGTATCATAATAACAAATACGGAATTAGACTTGAGAATTTAGCAATTAGTAAGCATTGTTTTAGCAGTGAATACGGAGATTTTTTGAGCTTTGATATAGTTACGCTTTATCCTTTTGAGCTTGATTTGATTGATAAAAAATTATTAAATCAAGATGAGATTAATTGGCTAAATGATTATCATAAAAGGGTTTTTGATACCATAAGTGTATTTTTAGATGATGAGTTAAAGCAGTTTTTGGAATTTAAAACGAGAGCATTAAACTAAACTTTAGGAATATTATTTGCTATTAAACAAATAATTAAAGGAGTTTTAATGAAAGTAGAAAATATTGCATTATTTAATGATACTAAAATCAAAAAAAGCAAACAAATATCATCTGAGTTTTTTACAAATGAATTAGCCAAAGTTACGACAAAAACTATATCAAATAATACGCCAACTTCACTAAGCACTTTAAATAATAGTATAAAAAATGAGCTTGATTATAAAAACGAATTAAATAAAGCAAAATCTAGCATTCAGTTTGGCTATAGCGTAGATAATGATGGCTTTATGGGTGCTGATTTTAACAAGGCTGCAGGATTGCCAGATGATTTTAAAATCCACTCAAGCACACTAAAAGAAATAGTTAGATTTAATGAAAAAATGAATGTATATTCGGTGATGAAAGATTCGGGCAAGACATTTAGCAATATTGATTTAGCTGATACTATTAAGCATTATTATGATTTATTTACTCAAATTACTCACAACAATCAAGATTATCCAAGTGGCATTAGCATAGATTTTGGTTACAGCAAGGTTAGCTTTGATTATATAAATGATATTAGCAAATACAAAATCACAAATATTTATAAAAATAACGAAGAATTAGAATATGCAAAAAGCATAAAAGCAGATGGCTTTAGCGTAATAGAGCTTAGTTTCGAGCCAAAAAATATTAGCGTTGATAAAGAACTTGCTTTTAGCCCTGATTTTTCTATGTATAATGAAAAAGAAAAGAAATTCATAGGATTTTTACAAAGCATAAATCCATTTGCAAGTGATAGCGGGACAACAAGGCTAAGCAAAGATGCTTTAAAATATGCTTTAGCTATGCAAGATGATTACAATAATATAAATAAAGATATTAAAAAGCATAAAGATTTATTAAAAATGGCTGATGAGATTAAGCATTTAGGCATTGATGAATTGCTAAAAACTAATACCGAAGTGGCTAAGTTTTTAGACAAAACTAAGGCTTGATTAGACTAAAATCTGCATTAGTTTTGCTTTATTCTCTTGGCTAATTTGGTAACTATCTTTACATTTTTGTAAAGTCATTTTAAGTGTTTTAGCGTCTAATTTGTGCGAGCTTAAAAACGAAATGCCTAATTCAAATTCTTTAGCTAAAACTACTTGAAAATACCAAGCTCTAGCCATATTTATATAATATTCATCACTTTTTATATTAAATATAGCTTTTAACCCATCTTTATAAGCGATAAATTTCATATAACAAATTATCCCAAAACGAATTTTGTATATGTGGTTTTCGCAAATTAATTCATTTGCAAAAGCTTTTATATCTTGATTTTTAAAGCTTTTAGGTGCTAAAGTATCACAATTAGCCCAATTATCAACGAAATCTAAATAAAGCTTAGTGTATTTTAGTGCTTTTGAGAAGTCTTTTTCATAATTAATCCCATAGGCAATTATTTGTAGATATTCATAAAATTTCTCATCTTTTAAAAACTTATTAAAAAATTCATCAAAGGTATTTTCTTTTTGAAGTTTTTTTGCGTAGTCTTTTAATATATTTGAGCGAACTCCTAAAATTTCATATTTGCTAAAAACTAATTTTTTATGAAATTCTTTATAATTGTTATCAATAAATTTTGTTAAATACTCTTTCAATCTAGCTCCTTTTAAATGCTAATATAAATAATTGGAATTTAAAGATTATATTTTAAATTCTAAAACTAAACTTAAAAAGAAATTACTAATTAACAAATATTTACAAATTTTTATTATTTTCATAGATTTAAAGTTAAATTTTGATAATATTAAAAGATTTTAATTCAAGGAATAATTATGAGAAATAAACTAAGTTTATCTTTATTAACTTGTTTAGCAATCAGCGGGGGGGGGGTATTTACACGCTGAAGAATTAAACACTGTATGTAACGACAAGAACCCTTGTAATATTGATGGTAAAACTATAGAAGTTAAAACTCCATACAATACAACTCAAGATATTATTGGTAATGGAGCAACTCTTGATATTACTGGAAGTCTAACTTCTACTGGAAAAGTTGATTTAGTTAATAGTACTTTTAAAAGCAGCAGTGCAAATAGTAAAACTGATGTAGATACTATTATAGGAGATAAGTTAAAATTTAATTTAAGTTCAGCTAACAGCAACTCTTTTAAAGTAAATAATATGATTTTAAAAAATAATTCTACAATAGATGTTGTTGATGGGACACAAGCGATTAAAATAGGTAATTTATCATTAGATAATTCAATTATTAGAAAAAATGGAATAATGGATATTGATGTTTTTGAGTTATCTAATAAATCTAGTTTTACAAATACTTTTCGCAATGCTATTGTTGGTGAATTAAAAATAGATGAAACTTCTACTTTTCATAATTGGCAAGGTGGTTCTACTATAAAAAAAGTTACAAATAATAGCACGAATGGTTCAAATGTTACATTAAAATCTGAGGGTAGTGGTATTACTATAGGAGATTCTTCTAGTAATTTGCAAGGTAATATATCAAAAGTTAATATAGAGGGAACAACTGTTATATTTAGTAATTTATTATTAGATAATACTAGCAAAATAGATGTTAGTGGTAATATAGTTTTGGATAATAAAATTAATATTAATAATATGGATTTATCAAAAACGACTTCCACTCCAACTTCACATAAGATTGTTATAAAAGATGGTGCAAATGTTATAATTACCGATACAAATCTTACTAATCAATCTATAAATGCTAATAGTAAAAGCGATAAAAATGGTTCTTTAACAATTATTGGTGGAATATTCAAAGATGTTAGTATAGGTGGGGCAACGGGAGCTACCAATCTTGCAAATGTTACTTTAGATAAAGTAAATATTGAAAATAGCGGATTAAATAAAGATAACAATATAATAGCTCAAAATGTTACTCTTAATAATATTACAACTTCAAATAATGCAAATATTAATGCAAAAACAAAATTGGATATAAAAAATTCTAAAATAGATAATACAAACAAACTTACAGCAACTAATGCAGAAATAGGAACTTCTACAATAGGTGCAGATATTAATGTAACTAATGAGTTAAAGGCAACAAATGGTGCGAATTTAAACGGCAGTATAACTTCAGGCACTATTATTGCTGAAAATGGTTCTATATTTAATGGGAATACAAAGGCTAATGACAGCATAACTGCTAATAGTGGCTCAAAATTTGTAGGGAATGTAAATGCAACTAACAAAATTACTTCAAGTGGTGCTATATTTAATGGAGAAGTTACAGCAAAAGATTTAGAAAGTTCTAAAAATTCTATATTTAATAACACTATAACAGCAAGTAATTCAATTACTTCAAGTGATACAACATTCGCAAAAAATGTAAGTGCAAATACAATTACTGCAAATAGTGGTTCAGTATTTAACGGCACAACCACTGCAACCGATAGCATAACTGCTAATAGTGGCTCAAAATTTGTAGGAACTACTACAGCAACTAATAAAATTACTTCAAGCGGTGCTACATTTGATGGAGTAGTGGAAGCAAAAGATTTAGAAAGTTCTAAAAATTCTATATTTAATAACACTATAACAGCAAGTAATTCAATCACTTCAAGTGATACAACATTCGCAAAAAATGTAAGTGCAAATACAATCACTTCTACTAATTCAGTGTTTAACGGCACAACCACTGCAACTGATAGTATAACTGCTAATAGTGGCTCAAAATTTGTAGGAAATGTAAATGCAACTAACAAAATTACTTCAAATGGTGCTACATTTGAAAAAGAAGTAAAAACTGCATTCTTAGACGCTCAAAAAGGCTCTATATTTGATACTACAAGCATAGTCAATGCAACAGATATTAATGCAGTAGGTTCTACATTTAATGGAAGCATAGTTAAGAATAATTCAATTACAGCTGATAGTTCAATTTTTGCTAATGCAATTGATACAGCTACTCTAACAGCTAAAAATAATTCAAGCTTTGCAAATGTTACAGCAAATACTATCACTTCTACTAATTCAGTGTTTAATGGCACAACCACTGCAACCGATAGCATAACTGCTAATAGTGGTTCAAAATTTGTAGGAAATGTAAATGCAACTAATAAAATTACTTCAAATGGTGCTACATTTGATGGGTTGGTAAATACAAAAGATTTAGAAAGTTCTAAAAATTCTATATTCAATAACAACATAACAGCAAGTAATTCAATCACTTCAAGTGATACAACATTTAAAGCTATAGTAAATACAGCTACATTAAATGCTAATTCAAATTCTATATTTGATACTACAAGCATAGTCAATGCAACAGATATTAATGCAGTAGGTTCTACATTTAATGGAAGCATAGTTAAGAATAATTCAATTACAGCTGATAGTTCAACATTTGCTAATGCAATTGATACAGCTACTCTAACAGCTAAAAATAATTCAAGCTTTGCAAATGTTACAGCAAATACAATCACTTCTACTAATTCAATTTTTAGCGGTAGTGTAAATGCAAGTAATTCTATAAACTCTACAGGCTCAACCTTTAAAGCTTTAGTAAATACTTCTAGTTTAACTACTGATGCTAATAGTGTTTTTAGTGCTACATCTAAAGTAAATGTAGAGAAATTAACGGCTAATAGTACTAATTTTCAAGGTTTAGTGGATATTAATTGTAAAAATACTGACTGCACTTCAAGTCTTAATAATAGTAAGTTTAATGAATTAAGCGTTACAAATGCAACCATAAGCGATACATTTACAGCACACAAACTAACAGCAAATGATAAAGCTACATTTGAAAAAGATATAAAATCAGATTTTATCACGGCAAATAGCGGTTCAGTATTTAACGGCACAACCACTGCAACTGATAGCATAATTGCAAATGGCGGCTCAACTTTTAATGGTTTTGTATCGGCAAATAATATAACTTCAGAAAAATCAGTATTTAATAAAGAAGTTAATGTAAAAGATACTTTAAAGTCTAATAATTCTACATTTAATTCTATAGTTAATGCCAATACAATTGAAGCAGTTTTAGACACTACATTCTCTAAAGATTCAAAAGTTAATGCTAACACTATTAATACGAGTAAATCTATTTTTGATGGCGAAGTTGTAGTAAGCAATCTTAATGCACTTAATACAAAATTTAATGGAGCTACTACAATTGATTGCAAGGATAATACAAATTGTAAGTCAGATATTAAAGCTAGTTATTTTAATGATTTGACTTTAAAAAATAATGCAAAAATTACTCTTGATGAGGGAAGTTCGGCAAATAATTTAACATTACTTGATGATACTACTTACCTAGCACTTAATGGCAAATCTCAAATCACAGGCGATATTAAAAATGAAGGTATTATTGAGATAGTTGATGGGACGATTTCATCAAAAATCACAGGTAATGGGGACTTAATCAGTAATAAAGTTGTTTATACAAACGATGTTGAATTGAGTGATATTAAAGGTAGTGGGGGTAAATTTGGTGGAATAACAACTACTACAAATGATGTAAGCGTAGATAATACAACATTTGAAAAAGATTTAAATGTAGGTAAAACTTTATATGCTAATCAAGGAAATCAGTTCAGTGGTAAAGTTAGTGCTACTGATGCAATCTTTAGCCTTGATACAAGTAAATCTATGGAAAAAGGTAATGTAATTACGGCAAATCAAGTTGATATTACTAAGGATTTAAATATAAAAGATTTAAATGTTACAGCAGAAAATATCAAATCAAATTCCGCACGCATTACAAACTCTACTATCAACTCATCAAATATCAATTCTAATTTAGTAAATATTGCAAACTCTACTATTAATTCTAAGCTTTTAGGCAAAGATGATAGCTCAAGTAATGTATATGACGCTAATATACAAAAAGATAGCGGAACTTACACTACAAAACAATCAGAATTAAATGGCGGCGTAAGGGTTGATAAGCTAGATACAACAAATACTCATATAAAAGGTCAAGTAGCAGTAAATACTTTAGTAGCTAATAATTCTAAGTTTTATATTTATGGTGGTGGAATTGATACTTCATTCCACGATATTTATAGTGGAGCTATAATAGTAAGAGAAGCTATAAGTGGTGCTAACAATACAATACAACTTGCGAATACAAACCTTACTATGCTAAAAGATAAAGAAGGTTTTATCCCTATAGCAATAGTTAATAACACTACTAATTCACAAAGAAGTGATGCAAATTCTCAATCAGGAATTAGCAAGGACTTTTTTAAAGTAACTTATCAAACAAAAGTGGCAAATTATGAATTAGCCGATAGATTTACGCATTTTAATCCTAATGCTAAAGGAAATGCTATTTGGAGCATTGGTATCAAAGGCGATGATTTAATAGATGAGAGTAATGTTGATAGTGTTATTTCGGGTCAAGATTTAGGCAATATAGCAAATGGTGCTAATAGCAATAATGTTAATACTTCTAGTTTAGAAGTTGTTTTAGGTGATATGTTTGATTTAATAGATTTTGATAAAGACGCTGTTGGGACGGCTAATTTCATTCTAACAAGCCCTGATTACATAGCAAATACTAAAAACAATACATTAAACAATAGATTAAGATTGGTAAAAAATCAAAAAGTAGGTAATGGATTTTGGCTAGATAATCAAATGGGATATAACAAATATGAATATAGTTCAATTCGTTATAAGAATTTTAATGTTGGTGCTGATAAGACAAATGAACTTAGCAATTCTAATTTAACTTTAGGTGTAGCTGCTAGTTTTGGAACGGCTGAAACTAAAGGAAATGTAGATGCTAATAGCGATTCAAAAGGCATTGGTTTATATGCTATGAATGTGTTTAATAATGGAGTGTTTATAGGTGCTAATGCTTTTTACCACAATATATCAAGCTCTTATGAGGCAGATAAATTAGGAATTAAAGCTGATAAAAATCACAATGTTTATACAGCTAGTTTTGAAAGTGGGGTTAGATTTGGGGATAAATATTATTTTGAGCCAAGTTTAAGATATGATTTGACTTCTTATAAGCCGACTGCAATTAGCACAAATGGTCTTAGTATAAGTGGGGATAGCCAATTAAAGCATACTTTATCAGCTAAATTAGAAGGTGGAGTTTCTATGCTAGATAGCCTTGATGGATTTTTATCTGTTGCACTTAGCAAAGAACTAACTAAAAAGCCTGATATGTTGTTAATAGATGAAGTTAAAGAAAATATCATTGAAGGTAAAAAGGGCGATACAAGTGTGAATTTAAATTTTGGTGTAGATTATAAAATCAACCCTAATGCTAGTTTTAATATCAATTTAGGAAGCAATCTTTACACAAATTCTGATAAAGAATTAAAAGGTAGCTTGGGCTTTAGCTATAAATTCTAATGAAGAATTCTAATTCGTAATTGTTATTACGAATTAGAATTTATTTTTACTATCACAATTATTTTCTTTTTTATTTGATATAACTAATAAAGATTTTATTGCTTTAAAATATTTTCAATTAATATATTTTTGAGTTTGTTGGTTGGATATTTTTTTATGTAATTAATTTTTAAATTCTGCTAATTATGTCAAAATGTATATTTTAAACTAAGATATTTTGCCGATAATTTCTAGGAGTAGATATAACTATAAAAGTTATTTTTAGCTTTATATTGGTATTTTAAAGGGTTGTTAAATAAAAATAAAAGTTGATTTTAGTATTAGATTAAGTATAAATTTTGTAAATATACAAGCTTATTAGGGCTAAAACCCTAATAAGATTAGTGAATTATTTTTTAATAAATTCGCCTAATAAATGTCTAAAAATCATAAATAATTCAAGACTTGATTTTTCTGCTTCTTTATAAAGTTCAACAATTTCTTTGCTATTAGACTGCTTGCTTGCAATATATCCAAGTGCTTGATTAATGCTTTCATGAACATTTTTATGCGGAGTATCAATTTTAGAATATAAAGGAAGATGTCCGAACATTTCTTTACCTTCATTTTGATACCATTTACCAAGACGGCAACTAAAATGGTCGCTTAATTTTGTTGGATTTTCACTTAGTGCGTTTGCATATCCATTTGCTTTAAATAAGATATGGTCAAGTTTTACTAAAGATGTAAATACTTCGTATTTGATAGCACTCGCATTAAATTTAATATCTTTAGATATATGCGATAATCTATCAAATTGTTCCGAAAATGTTCCGATATGTGCGTTTGAATCTTGTGATATTTGCTCTACCGATTCGCTTTGCGTAAACATTTCATTAGCGTTTTGTTTTAATAAATTGATATTCATTTCTACTTCAGCTGTTGCTTTTTGGGTTTTTTCTGCTAGTTTTCTAACTTCATCAGCAACCACAGCAAAACCACGACCATGCTCACCAGCACGAGCTGCTTCAATAGCTGCATTTAAAGCTAGCAAATTGGTTTGGTCTGATACATCTTTGATTAAATTAATTACATTTGTAATTTCATCAACGCTTCTATGGAGATTTTGTGCAGTATCACGAGATTTACTTGATGATTCAGTGATTTTTTCAAGTGATGTTATGATACTTTCAGATACTTTTTTAAGATTTACTATCATATCTACACAATCTGCTGAAAGAGTTTCTATTTCTTGAGCTCTTGATAAATCACCCTCAATATCTTTTTGAACAAAAGAAACGCTTTCTTTCATACCTTTTACCATAATGTCAAATAGTGAGAATTTGATTTTATCTTCTTCTTCGTTATTTGCCTTTGCAGTAATTTCATTTTTTAATTTCGCAATTTCAGCTTCTAACTTTTCTTTTTCTGCTATTGCTCTATTTAGTTTTTCCTGCAATTCATTTTGGAGGGTGTTATCTTTGTTAAAAAACATAAATACCCCCCCCATCAAGCTTTATTTTTAATAGAATTTAAATAATTATTTAAATCATCTTTTAATTTTAATTTTTCCTTTTTCATTCTAGCTATTTCTAAATCATCTAAATGAATTCTACCTTCTTCAGCATCTTTTATCTTATGGTCTAAATCATTATGAGCTTCAAAAAGCTTATCAAAATGTGCGTCTTTACCTTTTAAATTCGTGATTAACTCTCTATGTTCGTGTAACATAACTTCTCCTTAATTTTTAGTAATGTGTATTAATATGGTAACTAAAATAAATTACAAACAGATAACATTTATATTTTATTTTAAACTTTCAGGAGTTTGCTTATTTTTAATAATTTTTTTAACTTCTTTAATACTTTCTGGAGTTCCTATTAACAATAATTTAGTCCCCGTTCCAATCATTGCATCACCTTTTGGCATAGGTAAAAAATTATTATTTGCATCTTTTATTCCGATTACGCTAACATTTGCTAATTGTCTAAAAGCTACATCTTTTAATCTTCTAAATCTAACCCAACTTTCATCAGGAACTTTAACTTCTTCAATATCAATACTTTGGTCTCTTGTGTATAAATATTGCTCTAATAGATTTTCCATTTCAGGTCTTACACTTACAACGCTAAGTCTTTGAGCTGCTAATTTCGTAGCTAATACAACCGTATTTGCCCCTAGCTTTTTAAGTCTTGCTGCGTCGTGTTCGGAATTTGAAATCGTTATTATAGAATAAGGACTAATTCTTTTTATATCTTTTTCATATAGTCTAGCACTAGCAATTATTGCTATATTATCAGCAGAATTTGGGCTAAGAGAAATAATTCCTTTCGCACTTGATAAATGTGTTTTTAAAAATGCCAAATCACTATGTGGCGGGCATTTAATATAGAATGGATATTTATTTGCTTCAGCAATTTTTTCAAAATCTGGTATATCATCTACTACTACAAAAGGTGTATATGTTTGTTTAAATTGTTTTGCTAATTCTTGGGTAAATTCGTTGTGATAACATATAACATAATGATTTTTTAATCTTGCTATTTTGTATAGCATTCGTTTTTCCTTAATAATTCTTGTTAATTCGCCTTTTTTTAGAACTTCAATCACAATACCTATTGAAAAAGTAAAAGTAACAAAGCCTAATAATACATAGCAAATCGTAAAAAATCTACCAGCAGGAGTGATTGTAGCTACTTCAGTATAACCTAAAGTTGTAAAAGTCATACCTGCTTGATAAATCCCATCAAGTAATGAAAAATTACTAGTAAGCATATAACCAATCGCCCCAAATAGCATCATTACAACAACTGCTATTAATGGGAGACGAAAAGGTTTTAATTGTTCGTAAAACTCGGTATTTATATCAACTTCAGGTTTTCCACTTTCAGCCCAACCGAGCAATTTGCCTAGCTTTTTAAAAAAGCTCATAAAAATTCTTTATAAAAATTAGTTAGCTCTTCTTTTTTTTAGTGTGCGTAATGTTGAAGCTGCAACTCTAATTTTTTTAGTTGTGCCATCGCCTAAATCAATGCGAATAGTGCGTAAATTAGGTAAAAATCTTCTTTTTGTTTTATTGTTAGCGTGGCTAACATTATTTCCTACCATAGGACCTTTACCTGTTAATTGACAAAATTTTGACATCGTAAATCCTTTTTTTGTGTTCTTGTAAAAATAAAAGTATTAATCATAGCATCTTAAGCTTAATTTTTTTTTTAAGTTTTAATGATATTCTATAAAAAATAATTTTAAGGATTAAAAAATGTATGTTGCTCCTAGTTTATTGTCTGCTGATTTTTTAAATTTAGCTGAAGATATTAAAAAAGTTGAGGCTGCTGGTGCTGATTTATTGCATATTGATGTAATGGACGGACATTATGTTCCAAATCTAAGCATTGGAACTTGCACTACAAAAGCTATTGCTAAAGTTGCTACTATTCCTTTAGATGTGCATTTGATGGTAAGAGAAGTTGATAAATTTGTTGATTTGTTTTTAGATATAAAACCTAAATTCTTAAGCTTTCATATAGATGCTACTACTCATCCTTTAAGATTGATTGATTATATTAAAAAACACGGCGTAAATCCTTCAATAGTATTAAATCCACACCAGAATTTAAATGAGATTGAATATGTTTTAAGTGAAGTTTCTATGGTGCTTTTAATGAGTGTAAATCCTGGTTTTGGTGGTCAAAGCTTCATACCAAGCACTCTTAGAAAAATCAGTGCCTTAAGAGAAATGATTGATAAGAATAATTATAAATGCTTCATTGAAGTTGATGGTGGAGTAAATGGCTTAAATATTGCAGATATTGAAAGAGCAGGGGCTGATATAGTTGTGGCTGGAAATTATGTGTTTAGTAGTAATGATTATAAAGTCGCAATTAATTCTTTAAAAATGGAATTTTGATGGATTATAACGAGCTTTATAAAAAACAAATTGCTAATTGTGATAAGATTTTAGAAAGGCTACTTACAAGTAGTATTAATTATAAAGATTTAAAAAACCAATACGAAAATGCTTTAAATTTTGAGATAACCTATGAAACTCTTTTAATGCTAGGGCTTGATATTACGCTAAAACAAAATCAAGAAGTATTTTTAAACTCAAGAAATAAATTAATTCAAGATGAGATTTTTTGTGTTGTTGATATTGAAAGCACAGGCTCAATTAGTAACGGGCAAATCATAGAAATTGGTGCTGTTAAGATAAAAAATGGCGAGATTTTAGATGAATTTGAAAGCTTTATTTATGCAAACGAAGTGCCTGAAAATATAGTTGAGCTTACAGGAATTACAACGCAAATGCTAAAAAATGCTCCTAGAAGTGCTAGGGTTTTAGCTGATTTTAGATTGTTTTTAGGTAATGCTATTTTTGTAGCTCATAATGTATCTTTTGATTATGGTTTTATCGCAAAAGAAAGTCTTGAATACTTAAATGCTCCATTGATTAATAGAAAGCTTTGCACGATTATGTTAGCAAGGCGTTGTATTGAATGTGACAAATATGGTCTTGATAGTTTAAAAAATGAATTAGGTATCATTAGCACTCATCATAGGGCTTTAAGTGATGCGAAAGCTTGTGCTGATATTTTGAATTATTGTATTAATTCTTTAAAAGGTTCACAAATTAAAACAAGTAATGATTTGATTTTATATTCACGCTCTAAGATGAAAAAATAAGAATTTAAAAGTGGCTATTAAAAGCCACTTTATTATTTTTTAGTGCTTTTTGGGGTGCAAAGCATATTAATGTAGCGACCTTCAAACAAAGGTGCTTTATCCATATTTGCAATATCACTAATTTCTTCATAAATTTTTAAAAGCAGTTCTTCGCCTGATTGTGGATTGCTTAATTTATGACCTTTTAAAAATATTTACACAATTATAATATTTAAACATTTTATGCTTTTTATTAAGCACTTAAAAGATAGCATATTTTTTATTATTAAATTAGAATATAAAGTCAATGTAATTTTTGATAAAAATATTTAAAGAAATCTTTAGCACTAAGGCTAAAGATTTTGTAATTAGAATGTATATCTTACAACAGCGTTAATTTGATTGTCAATATTAAAATCAGCTCCGAAAGTTCTTTCGTAACCTAAGTTTAATCTTAAATTATCGTTAAACTTATAATCGCCTGTTAGATTTAAGTAAAATTTATTATCTCTTTTACCTTCTATTATTTCACTTGCTTTGCTTGATTTTGCGATTATTATAGAATCACTTGGCTTATTAACATCTATAATATAACCAGCACCTAGTCTTATATTGGCATTATCATTTACCTTAAATCCTGAGAATACTGCAGGTTTTATATGTAAATTAGAATTAGCCTTACTTGTAATGCTTATAGCGTTATTTTCTAAGTTAGTTTTAGGTGTATAATCAAATATAGCTTCTATGCTAGGCTCAACATAAAATCTATTTAAATCAAATCTTTTACCAAGTTCAAAACTTGCAATAAATCCTGTCTTGCTATCTTTTAAACCTTTTAAAAGCTCTGAATTGTATTTAACATTATAATGATTTGCTTTAATTACTAAATCAGCATATAAATCATTGTTTGAAATATAGCTTGTATATAGACCAAACCCGTAATTATTTCCTTTTAAAACATCACTAGATTTAGAATTAGAAATATTAGCCATAATTCCTGTAATTACATTGCCATCTGCAAAATTATTAGCTTTATCAGCTCCAAATTGAACTTCAAATGAATTAAGTTTTACATCATCTATACTTGCATTTGTATAATAAGCTCTAGCCCAAACGCCTAATTCTTTATCTAAACCTCTAATTTCGCCTAATCTTTTATTCATATTATTCCAAGCAAAAGTATTGATTAGATTTATTCCCTTTGAAATAACTTGAGCTTGAGCTTTAGCGTTTTTGTTGATTTTAATATCTTTTATAAAATCATCTGCTATTTGGTTTTTATCAATTGGATTTGTTACACTAGTATCAGGTTTGTTATCTGGTTTATTATCAGGATTTGTTACACCTGTATCAGGATTTGTTACTCCTGTATCAGGTTTAGAATTGTCTGGTTTATTATCAGGATTTGTTACACCTGTATCCGGTTTAGAATTATCTGGAGCTTCAGGGCTTATACTAACTGTTTGTTTAGCTAGATTATCTAATGCAGCTTTTAAACCTGCATCACCATCATAATCACCTGCACTTTGATTTACTAATTTACCTAGCTCACTTGTCTTATCGCCGTTTGCTATACTAGCAATATTATTTGCATTAAGTCCTGTATCGCTTACTTTACCATTCTTATTAGTAGTTATCGCATAGGTTAGATAATCCCCTAGCATTGCACTAGCAATATAATCATTATTTATCACATAATCACTTATTCCATCGCTAATCTTATAATCTTTAAAGAAAGTGTTTAGCTCTGCTGTTCCTGTTCCTTTTTTAAGTATTGCTAAAGGTAGATTTGCATTGATTTTGCTTGTATCAAGCTTATTATCACTCATAACATTAAGTAATACTAATTCATTGTTTGCTCCACTTGTATTTTCTCTTGAGATTATTGCACCTGTGTAGCTTTCTTTGTTTGCTCCTAGATAATAAGCTGTGTTATTTGAAGTAAGGCTATTTGCTAGAACTCTTTTTGCTACTTTTGAATTTGTTATATCTAAAGTATGTGCTCTAACACTATTTGTAGCTATTACATTATCTAAGTTTATACTACTTGTGTTTGCTATAGTTAGGCTATTCTCATTTTTTTCATCAGCAAATTCATTGTAAAAATTATCTTGGTTAATTAATGCTGAAGTTGTATAGCCTTTAGAACCTGATAATTGCATATTTATAGTGCTATTTTTAATCGTTCCTTCACCTATAATGCTACCACCAATATAATATTTATCACCTGTATCAAGCCTATCTATATCATAAGCACCTGCTCTTATAGTCTTAATAGCCTTTACCTTGCTTTGCTTTCCGCTCTCACTAGTGTTTAGGGTTAGTTTTGTAACATAAATATCATCATTGAATGTAGAGCCTTTAGAATCAAGACTACCTTTATATTCACCAATAGAATTTATACCACTTACTTTACCACCAACAATACTATCAGTCAATGTTACCTTATCATAAGAATTTATTGAAGTAGTTATATTTGAATTTGTAATTCCTAAAATTCCAGTAGATTTTATCTCTTTTATTGTAGAATCTTTAATTGTTAAATTTTTACTAACACTTATTAATCCTATATTAGAATTTGTAATTGTTAAATCCTTGCCAAACTCTATATTTGTTACATCAGCGTGATTGATTGATCCTGTTGTTTCATAAAAATTATCTACTTTTACCAAATTATCTTTTGTCCCATTTAGATTAACATTAGAATATGATATTCCATTAATGCGTCCTCCATTTGCATCAATTGTTCCGGTAGTTTTGGAAATAGAATTAACGGCAGAATTTGTTAAATCAATTTTTATTCCTTGCCCATTTTCTATGTAGTCTAAATAAGAATTTGTAGCTTTTATATTTTTAAAATTTATGATATATGAATCAACAAAACTGTTTTCAGCTATAAAATTATTTCCATTATTAAATTTTGCAGTTTCGAGATAACTTTTAATTAAAGAATTTTTTATAGTAATATTATTACTATTACTAATAGTTTTACTTCTTGAGTCCCAAAAAGAATTATCAAAACTTATAGGAAAATTTTTGTTACTTAATCCTTCTGAAAAATATACATTTACATTATCAGCACTTTCTTCTGTAATATCTGTGATATTTTTAAGATTTGTCTTGTAATAATCTGGTTTTTTATTATCAAAAGGACCAAAATTATCATTAAATGGTTTATGAATATCTGGAAAAGTTTTAAAATCAAAGCTTTCCACCTTAGCTTTATCTACAACATTTATTGTTGCACCAAATAAGTTTGAAGAGATACATAGACTTGCAATTAATGAGAGTTTAAATACCCCCCCCCCGTTACACTAAAATTTTGTTTCATAACATTCCTTTAAAAAAAATTGAAATGCTATTATCTTAAAATCTAACTTAAAGATTAATAAATATAAATGATTTTTTTTAAAAAATATCAATAAATTTCAATAATTATTATAAAGATTAAGGCAAATTAATTGCCTTAATGATAAGTTTTTATTTTTTAGTGCTTTTTGGGGTGCAAAGCATATTAATGTAGCGACCTTCAAATAAAGGTGCTTTATCCATATTTGCAATATCGCTAATTTCTTCATAAATTTTTAAAAGTAGCTCTTCGCCTGATTGTGGATTGCTTAATTCACGACCTTTTAAAAATACTCTAAATCTAACATGCTTTCCTGATTTTAAAAACTCAATAGCGTGTTTAACTTTATAGTTAATATCATTTTGAGCAATTTTTACAGAAAGTTTAATTTCTTTTACTTCAATGACTTTTTGTTTTTTCTTAGCATCTTTTAGCTTTTTTTCTTGTTGATAACAAAATTTGCCATAATCCATAATCTTACAAACAGGTGGTTTAGCATCTTTTGCGATTAATACCAAATCAAGTCCTAAACGATTAGCAAGTGCATTAGCCTCATCACTGCTAATTATGCCATATTGTGTTCCATCATCACCTATACATCTAACCTCTGCTAAATCTATTTCTTCATTTAACAATACATCTTTTTCTTTACTCAAAATACTACCTCGTTTTGTTTTTCTTTAATTAGTTTCAAAAATTCCTCCATTGTAAGTGTTGATTGTTGTTTAGCTCTTCTATCTCTTAAAGCTATTTGATTATTATTTATTTCTTCATCTCCGATTACTGCTATATAAGGCACTTTTAACATTTCTGCATTTCTTATTTTTTTACCTAGAGTATCGTTTTTCTCATTAATATCAGCATCAACTCCAAGCTCTAATAATTCCTTTTGTAATGCTTTTGAATACTCAATATGTTTTTCACCTACTGGCAAAATCATAACTTGAATTGGAGCTATAAAGAATGGTAATTCTCCTGCTGTATGCTCAAGCAATATGCCTAAAAATCTTTCAAAACTTCCAAGTAAAGCACGATGAAGCATTACAGGGCGTTTTTTTTCATTGTTTTCGTCTGTATATTCAAGCTCAAATCTTTCAGGTAGGTTAAAATCTACTTGAATAGTTCCACATTGCCATTTGCGTTTAAGTGCGTCTAGGATTTTAATATCAATTTTTGGACCATAGAAAGCTCCACCACCTTCATCAACTCCGTATTTAATACCTTCTTCATCTAAAGCTTCCATTAAAGCTTTTGTAGCAACTTCCCAAATCTCATCACTTCCTATTGATTTTTCAGGTTTTGTTGAGATTTCTAGTTCCCATTCAAATCCAAAAGTTACCATAATTTTTTTAGCAAAATCTAAAATCTCTTTTACTAAGGTTTTTATTTGACTTGGCATACAGAAAATGTGGCTATCGTCTTGAGTAAATTCACGAACTCTTAAAAGCCCGTGTAAAGCCCCACTCATTTCATGGCGATGAACCATTCCGTATTCAAAGAATTTAATAGGCAAATCTTTATAACTTCTACCTTCACTTTTATAGCAGAATACATGTCCTACGCAGTTCATTGGTTTTATTCCGTATTCTTGCTCATCAATTCTAGTAAAATACATATTTTCTTTATAGTTTGCATAATGTCCGCTTGTTTTCCAAACGCTAGAATTTAGCAATTCAGGGCCACGAACAGGCTCATAAAATCTAACTCTATGGGCTTTATATAAAATATGCTCTAATTTATTTCTAACTCTTGCACCATTTTTAAGCCATAATGGTAAGCCGCCACCAATTTGTTCGCTAAATGTGAATAATTTTAAATCATTTCCTAGTTTTCTATGGTCTCTTTTCTTAGCTTCTTCTATCATTGTTAGATAGTCTTTTAAAGCTTCTTTTGTTGCAAATGCGATACCATAAATTCTAACTAGCATTTCATTTTTTTCATCGCCGCCTAAATAAGCACCTGCTAATTTTGTTAATTTAAAATTCTTAAGCATTTTGGTGTGTGGTAAATGTGGCCCACGACATAAGTCGGTAAATTCGCCTTGAGAATATGTGCTAATCTCTCCACTTAAACGACTTAAAACTGCTTGTTTTAATTCATCATTTTTAAACTTTTCGCAAGCAGCTTCATAGCTCATCGTATTTTTTATCATAGGAGAGCCTTTTTTTGCAAGCTCTTTCATTTTATCTTCAATTACTTTTAAATCTTCTTCGCTGATTTTTTCATCTACTTTAAAATCATAATAAAAACCTTCATCAACGCAAGGTCCTACGAAAAATTTAGCATTTTTATATAATTGTGTAATAGCTTCAGCTAAAAGGTGAGCACAGCTATGGCGAATTATCTCAAGTGCCATAGGACTATCATCATAGAAAATTGGCTTAAGTCCTGCTCCATCAGTGCTTAAAGTATCATAAATATTTTTATCTTTATCGTAATATCCTATTATTTCCATTATTAATCCTTTAAATTTTTATAAATTTCATTAAGATTTTTATACAAACTATCATAGTTTATATCATTTTGCTCTAGTAGTTCATATAAGATTACATTGTCTTCTTTACCATTCCAAAGTTTTTTATAAGTTCCATTTTTATAGCCGTTATCTTGGCGGAATTTATTTAAGACATTTTTACCAATGTAGATTTTATAAAGTCTTGTAAATTCTAACTCACAACTACACATTAGCTTTAAAAATATTTCTGTAATTTGTGTTATGTTTAGCTCTTTTGTACTACTTGTGTGAATTAATTCTCTTGAAAGTTCTAAAATATCATTTAAATTTTTATTTGTTTTATTGAATTTAAATTCTGAAATCGTGTTTATAAGTTCTTTTTGTTGATTTTGCATAATTGCAAGGCTTAAAATAAAATGCCAAATATCAACT
Source organism: Campylobacter sp. RM12642 (assembly GCF_020137635.1). NCBI lineage: Bacteria > Pseudomonadati > Campylobacterota > Epsilonproteobacteria > Campylobacterales > Campylobacteraceae > Campylobacter > Campylobacter sp. RM12642. The sequence goes on along the minus strand of NZ_JACGAT010000003.1, from coordinate 83,463 downwards.
AATTCAATTTGAATATTTTCTAAATCCCAACTAGCATCTATGCTTTTCCAATGTTTCCAAGGCATAGAATCAACGAGTTCAGCACATTCCATATAAATACAACGAGCAAAATCAATTAAGCGATTTTCCTTTGTATAACCTTTTTCCCAACCAATTCCGCAAGTTGCGTTATTTAAAGCTTGTTGTAAGCTTAACATATCATTAGTATATTGTAATTTCATCATCCCTTCTACATCAAAAAATATCAAAATACTAGCAAAATTATTTAACAATCAAGCGTAGTGCTAAAATTTTTTTTAACTTGTGCTTTAAAATATAAATAATCATCTTTAAAACTCACTTCGCAAATATCATTGCTTTTTGGATAAATAGTAGCCTTTTCATCAACTAATTTAAGCATTCTAGCATAATAAAAACAAGCGTTCATTCCAGTTCCACAAGCTAAAGTTTCTCCAACTCCACGCTCATAAGTTCTAACATACAAAACCCCATCTTTAAAAGTTGCGTAATTTACATTTGCGTCATATTTTTCTCTTAAATATTTAGCATTTTCTTCGTTGTAGTTTTGCACTCCATCAAGAGTTACTAGGTGTGGCACACCTGTATCAATTAGGCAAAATACATTTTGAAATTCCACTAAATTTTCGTGTATAACCTTAGCTTTAGTTAGTCTAATTTCTACAAAATCATCATCAAAAATTGTCGCCTTAATAATCCCTGCACCAGTTAAAAAGCTCATATTTTTATTTGCTAAATTTTGAGTATAAGCAAAATGTGCCGCAGCTCTTGCACCATTGCCACACATATTAGCTTTTGAGCCATCTTGATTGTAAAATCCCCAAGTAAAATCATAATCTTTATCATTTTTTTTGATTGCAATAAGCCCATCAGCACCTATTCCACTATGTCTATTGCATAATTTTATGGCTAATTTACTTAAATAATTTTCATCTAAATTATCAGTTTGAAAAATAATAAAATCATTTCCATTCGCGTAGTATTTATGAAATTCCATGTTTTTCCTTTAGTTTTTGGATAAGTTTTAGCGAGTTATCTTTAAAATCTTCTAAATTACTATCGTTTTTGATTAAATAACTTGCAAATTTTATTTTTTTGTCTATGTGTAATTGAGAATTTAATCTTAGTTTTGCTTCAAATTCTGTTAAATTATTTCTATTCATAAGCCTTGTTAAAGATAATTCATAAGGGCAATAAATCACAATTTTATTAAGTAAAAAATTATAATTGCTATTTTCAAAAAACAAGGGAATTTCTACAAAAATTATTTTATTTTTATTTTTTTTGATTTTTTTGAGAATTTCTTTTTTGATTTTTGAGTGCATTATTTTTTCTAATTTCTTTTTAGCAAATTTATCTGTAAAAATCACATTAGCTACCGCTTGTTTTTTATCTTTTAAAGATTTAAGATTTGATTTTTTTATATTTAATTTTTTACGAATTTGTTTCCATTTGTAGCAAAAAACTTTTGAAGAAATTTCATCAGCACTAATACAAAATATTTTATTTTCCTTAGCAATATTTAAAAATGTAGATTTTCCACAAGCAATGCTAGATGTGATAACATAAATATTTTTATAAAATAGGTGTTTTTTTATCTTAATTTTTCTTATCAAAACCGACTCTTTTTATCATTATCATAATATTATTTACTTAGATAATTTTGTTTATTTTCTTAAGCCTAATTTTAAGGCAATAATGTATTATTTAGGTTACTTTTAAAAATTTAGTAAGGAGACAGCTATGGAGAACAAAAGAAGAGCTTTTCTTAAAAAAGCATTAAGTGCTGGAGCTACCTGTGCTGTTGCTAGTGTAGGTTTAAATGCAGCAACAAGTAGCGAAAATAATGGCTCTGGCGTAGTATCTGGTCGTGCAAAGAAAAAAGAAGTATTGTATAAAAAGACCCTTCACTGGGAAAAATTTTATAAAATTGCATATTAATTTATAGAAAGGATTTAAATGCGTAATCTAGGTAGAAGAAGCTTTTTAAAGCTTGCAGCAGTTGCAGGTGCTAGTACTACCGCATTTGGTGCAACAAACGCAGCTTTAAAGGCAGATGAAAAAGTTAAAATGCCTTATGAAGGTAGCAAAAGTGTTCGCACAATTTGCACTATTTGTAGTGCTGGATGTGGTATCGAAGCAGAAGTAGTAGATGGTGTGTGGGTTAGACAAAATAACGCAATAGACCATCCAATATCATTAGGAAGTCATTGCTGTAAGGGGATTGACCAAATTGATTTAACTAAATCAAAATGCCGTGTTAAATACCCGTTAAAAAGAGTTAATGGTAAATGGGAAAGAATTAGTTGGGAACAAGCTGTAAATGAAATCGGCGATAAAATGCTAGATATTAGAAAAGAAAGCGGTCCTGATAGCGTAATGTTTTTAGGTTCAGCTAAATTTAACAACCAACAAGCATATTATTTTAGAAAATTTGCTGCATTTTGGGGAACAAACTCAATAGATCACGTAGCTAGAATTTGACACAGCGCAACAGTAGCCGGTGTGGCTAATACTTGGGGATATGGCGCTATGACAAATCATTTTGGTGATGTTGTAGGTAATACAAAATGTATGATAATTTTTGGTGCTAATTCAGCAGTTGCAAATCCTATTGGATTTAAACATATGCTTCAAGCTAAAGATAGAAATAATGCTAAATTAATAGTAGTTGATCCTATTTTTACAAGAACTGCAGCTCACGCTGATATTTATGTAAGAATTCGTCCTGGAACTGACATTGCATTTGTATATGGAATGTTAAATATCATTTTTGAAAATGGTTGGGAAGATAAGGAACTAATCAAAAATAGAACTTATGGTGTTGATTTAATTCGTGAAGAAGCTAAAAAATATACTCCTAGCGAAGTTGCTGATATTTGTGGATGTAGTGAAGATTTATTAATTCAAGTTACAAAATTATTTGCAACTACAAAACCAGCTACATTATTCTGGGCATTAGGTATTACTCAACATTCAGTTGGTAGTTCTAATACTCGTATTTTAGCTATTTTACAATTAGTATTAGGAAATGTTGGTGTGCCAGGTGGTGGGACTAATATTATCCGTGGGCATGATAATGTTCAAGGTGCAACCGATATGGGATGTTTAGCAGATACACTTCCTGCTTATTATGGTCTTGCTGAAGGTGCTTGGAAACATTTTTGTAATTTTTGGGGCGTTAGTTATGAAGATATGCAAAAACGCTTTGCTGATGATAGTGCTAATGGTGGCAAAAATTGGATGTTTGAAAAAGGCTTTAGTTTATCTCGTTGGTGGCAAGGTGTTAAAGGTGTAACTCCTTATGGAACAGATAAAACTTACACTAATGCTCCTGTTAGAGTTCTTTGGGTTCAAGGAACTGGAATTACTTCTATGGCTCACACTGTTAAAATTCAAGAAGCACTTAAAAAGCTTGATTTAATAGTAGTAGCTGAACCATTTGTAAATGAAGTAGCAGTTTTAGCAGATCGTCCTGATGGAATTTATATATTACCTGCTTCAACTCAATTTGAAACAGAAGGATATGTAACAGCGACCAACCGCTCTATGCAATGGCGTAATCAAGTTATAAAACCAATTTATGAGAGTAAAGAAGATCAAGATATTATGTTTATGTTTGCTAAGAAATTTGGCTTTTATAAAGAATATACTCGTGGTATGAAACTTGAGCTTCAAAATCATAAATTAGTTCAGGTAATTCCTGATGATGTTGATGCAAAATGGCCTGATGATGCTACAAGAGAAATGAGTAATGGTTTATTATCAATTGGTCTTCGTGGTATTAGTGCAGAGCGTTTAAGAAAGCATCAAAAAAATTGGGCTAATTTTGACCCTGATACTTTAATGGGTATTGGTGGAGATGTAAAAGGCGAATACTATGGCTTACCTTGGCCTGTGTGGGATGCAAAACACCCTGGAACTGCTATTTTATGGAATCCAAATGTGCCTTATGAAAAAGGTGGAATGGGCTTTAGAAATAGATTTGGACTTGAGCATAATGGAGTTAGTCAGTTAGCTGATAATTCATTTACCCCTGTTGGTTCTAAAGTTAAAGGTGGTTATCCTGAAATTAAAAAAGATAATATTGAACAAGTGTTTGGTATTAAATTAAGTGATGAAGAAAAAGAATTAATGGGTAATTCTTGGAGCACAGATATTTCAGGAATTATATTAGAAAAATGCCGTGAAAAAAGTGCTTGTTGTTTAGGAAATGCAAGAGCTAGAACTATAGTTTGGGAATTTAGCGACCAAATTCCAAAACATAGAGAGCCAGTGCATTCACCAAGATGGGATTTAGTGCAAAAATATCCAACATTTGATGACCAAGAAAAGCCTAATTTCCGTGTTACAACTATGTTTAAATCAGAGCAAATGAAACAAGATTGGAGCAAAGAGTTCCCTATTATTATCAGTTCAATGCGTTTAGTAAATCTAAGTGGTGCTGGAATGATTGAAAGAACCAGTAAATATTTAGCTGATATTACACCTGAAATGTTTGCTAATGTTCATCCAGAGCTTGCAATGCAACACAATATTGGTGATGGAGAAATGATGTGGATACATAGCCCACAAGGAACTAAAATTAAAGTAAAATGTATTCATAATAGAAGCGTAACTCCAGATAGAATTTGCTTACCTTACAATTTTGCTGGTGTTTTACAAGGAGTTGATTTAAGCCACAATTATCCAGAAGGCACTAAACCTTATACAATAGGCGAAATGTCAAATACGGTAACTAATTATGGTTTTGATCCAAATACACAAATTAGCGAATATAACGCTGGACTTTGCAAGATAGAAAGGGCATAAAAATGGCTAGAATGAAGTTTTTTGTTGATAAAAATCGTTGTATTGGTTGTTTTGCTTGTCAAGTTGCGTGTTCAAGCGGACATGAAGTTCCTGTTGGTATTAAAAGAAGAAAAGTAATTACTTTAAATGATGGTATTGAAGGCAAAGAAGTGTCAATGACAATAGCATGTCAGCATTGCACTGACGCACCTTGTGCTCAAGTTTGCCCTGTTAAATGCTTTTATATTCGTGAAGATGGTATCGTATTACACGATAAAAAAGAATGTATTGGTTGTGGTTATTGCTTATATGCTTGTCCATTTGGTGCTCCACAATTTCCAAGAGATGGAGCATTTGGAATTAAAGGCGAAATGGATAAATGTACAATGTGTGCAGGAGGTCCTGAAGAGACAAATAGTGATGAAGAAAGAGAACTTTACGGACAAAATCGCATAAGCGAAGGAAGAGTGCCTATTTGTGCTGCTGTATGTGCTACAAATGCACTTTTAGTTGGAGATGAGAGCGAAGTTTCTAATGTATATAGAAAGCGTGTTTTAACTAAAAATGCAAATGTTAATTTAAGTAATATGTTTATTTAATTTAAATTAGGAGAGATGATGGAATTTTTAATTTTTGTTGGAGTTTTACTAGCTTTAATCATAGTCATTTTAATAAAGTCTATAATTATAGTATCGCAAAGCGATATTGTAATAGTTGAGCGATTAGGTAAATTTCACAAAGAATTAAGCGGAGGATTTCATTTAATCTTTCCTTTTATTGATATGGTTAAATCAATAATTACTATTAAAGAGCAACTAATAGATATAGAAAAACAACAAGTTATTACAAAAGATAATGTAAATATTTTAGTTGATGGGATAGTTTTTCTAAAAGTAACAAATGGAAAAATGGCATTTTATAATGTTGAAAATTATAAAAAAGCTATATCAAATTTAGCTATGACAACTCTTAGGGGTGAGATTGGCGGTATGTATCTTGATGATACTTTAAGTAGTCGTGATAGTTTAAATAGTGCTTTACAAATTGCACTTGGAGATGCTGCTGATAACTGGGGTGTAAAAATTATGAGAGTGGAAATTTCTGAAATTTCAGTTCCTAGTGGCATAGAAGAAGCAATGAATTTGCAAATGAAAGCTGAAAGAGAAAAAAGAGCTATAGAATTAAATGCTGAAGCACAAAAAGTAGCACTTATAAAAAATGCTGAAGCATTAAAGCAAGAGCAAGTTTTAAACGCTGAAGCAATAGAAAGAATGGCTGATGCTAAAAAATACGAACAAATTGCATTAGCTCAAGGTCAAAAAGAAGCTATGAATAACATAAATGAAGCAATGGCACAAAACATTAATGCAGCTGAGTTTTTATTAGCTAAAGGCAGAGTAGAAGCATTTTTAGCTTTAGCAAAAAGCGAAAATAAAGATAAAATATTAGTTCCTTATGAAAGCACTGAATTAATAGGGGCTTTAAGTGTATTAAAAGAATTTGTAGGCAAAAAATGAGTAGCCTATATTTACTTTGTATAGGAATATTTTTAGGAATTTTAGAATTATTAGTCGGTAGTTTTTATATAATATTTTTTGCTATAGGATTTATTATTGTCGGTGCAATTAATTTAATAAAGCCATTAGATTTAGAATTACAAATAATATTAATTGCTGTTATATCTCTTGTTTTACTTATAATTTTTAAATTTTTTGTTAAAACTAAAAAAGTAGAGAATTATGATGATGATTTTTTAAATACTCAAGGCGAAGGCGTTGTTAAAAATGGTATGATTTATTATAAAGGCTCATTTTGGCAAACAACTGATAATTTAACCTTAAGAGAAGGTGAAATTGTAAAAATTGAAAAAATCCACAACAATAAAGTAAAAATCAAACAAGATTAATTTTTATAACTTTCAATAATATTTTTTAATTTATAAAATACAACTACAAACAATAATATTACATAACTTAAACCATAAATGCCGCATAAATTACATAATAATGCAAATTGAAATTCTATGTTTGATTATTTTTTATAATCAAACATAATTTAAGTTATATTTAATTTATACAAATTATCTTCCAAGAGATAGAGTATTTGGAATTAAAGGTGAAATGGGTAAATATACAAAGTATGCTGTTGTATGTATTATAAATACACTTTTAGTTGGAGATGAGAGCGAATTTTAATGTATATAGAAAGCGTGTTTTAACTAAAAATGCAAATATAAATCTAAGCAATATGTTTATTTAAACTTTAGCCACTTTTTTTAGTACTGATTCATATTTTAAATTCTTTAAATTTTATTTAATTTTTAACAAATAAAAACCCTAAATTAAAAGTATTAAACATATTAATTAAAGTAATAGCTAATTTAAAAATCACAATTGCTAATTAACAAATTAGTTTCAATTTAAAAAAAAATTAAGAAATAATTTTATATAATGATTATGAAAATTCTTTTCATTATAAATTAAAAAAAAGGTATTTAATGTTAAACTTAATGCAAATTGGTGGTTTATTTATGTGGCCTATTTTTGTTCTTTTAGTGCTTAGTTTTGCTGTGATATTAGAAAAAATAACAAATATATATTTATGTCAATTTTCTTTTAATAATAATTTTAAAATCAAAATAAAAAAAGCAATATATGATAAAAATTTAATTGAATTAAAAAATATATGTTCAAATAAAAATTCTATATCAAATAGCATACAAAAAGCTATAAATATATACGAAAAAAATAATTTAAATGAATTTGAATTAGAAAATATTCACTTTAATGAAATAAAAAAACTTGAGAAGAATGGTTTTATCTTAGGTATAAGCATAAGTATATGTCCTCAACTTGGTCTTTTAGGAACCGTTACTGGTATGATTTCTTCATTTGCAGCTCTTAGTAAAGAAGCAAATGAAGAATTAGTAGCGGCTGGAATTAGTGAAGCTTTATATACAACTGCATTCGGATTAATTGTAGCTATTTTTGCTCTTGTATTTCATATCATTTTCAATAAAAGAATTGATTATTTAAATAACGAAATCTACCTTAATTTAAATTATTTTAATAAGGCTTTTAATGAGAAGAATAAATAGAAAAAAACCTGAATTTATAGAAATTTCTATGTTGAATTTGATAGATGTTATTTTTATATTACTTATATTTTTTATGCTAAGCACTACATTTTCTAAATACTGGCATTATGAAATAAGTCTACCAAAAACAAATAATAGCGAAAACACAACTAAAGAAAATAATATAAAAGAAGTGATCTTAAATAAAGATTTAAACTTATACATAAAAAACAATAAAGATTTAATTTTTATAGATGATATAAATAAATATATAAAATCTTCAGATATTGTCTTATTAAGTGCTGATAAAGAAATAAGCTACGACAACTTAATTAAAACAATATCTATTATTAAAAATTCAAACATTAATAAAATCAAATTAAATATAGAAAGGTAAAAAAATGAAAAAAACTATTTTAGTATTTTCATTAATTGGTGCATTATATGCTGATACTTTGCTTGATACTCAAGTAATTAGCGATAGTGGATTTAGCGATAGCTTAGCTGATGTTAGCTCAAACTTATTTGTCATAAATAAAGAAGAGTTAAATAAAAAGAATTATCACGATTTAGGAGAAATTTTATCTTATCTTCCTAGTGTTTCTTTAAATCCTGTAGGTATAGGCAGTGCAATTGATATTAGAGGTCAAGGAAGTAGAGCTAATGCAAGGGTAAAAATCTTGTTTGATGGAGTTAGTCAAAACGCATTAGATACATCACATCTTGGAATTCCTTTTAATACAATAAGCGTAAATGATATTGAGCAAATTGAGGTTATTTCTGGAGGAGGAAGTGTAGTTTATGGAAATGGCACTAGTGGTGGTGTTGTTAATGTAATTACAAAATCAAGCTTAAAAAAAGATTATGCAAATCTTACTCTTGGGTTTGGTTCTTTTTCTCATAAAAGTATAGGAGCAAGTGCTGGTGCAAATATAAATGATAAAATATATTCTCATTTTGGAATTAATTATGTAGATGAAAAAGGATATCAAAGAGCAGATTTAAATAAACTTTTAAATACTGATATTGGGTTTAAATTTAAACTAACAGACTATCAAAATTTAGATATCAATGCAAATTATATGCATAATGAATATAGAAATAGTCAAGCTTTAACCGAGCAAGAAATTGAACAAGATAGAAGATATGAAGGAATAATTTGTACTCAATATGAAATTTCAAGATTTGGCTTTATTTGCAAAAATCAAATTCTAGCAAGTCAAGATTCAACGAAAACTAGCAGTAGAAAGAACTATAATCTAAAATATAGCAATGAAATTAATGAAAATATTTTAACAGAATTTATGGCTTATTTGCAAGATAATAACTATGAAGATAAACAATTTTTTGATAGAAAAATAGGGGCTAATGCTAAAGCAAAACTAAACTATGATTATTCAAATACAATATTAGGATATGAATATTTATATGCAAAAGGCAAAAGAGCTTCTACAACAACAAATATAGTTAAAAAAGATACTCATTCTATTTATGCAATAGAACAATTAGATTTTAATCCGTTTGGAATTGATATTGGTGCAAGACTTGAAAATTCTAAATACAATATAAATAGAAGTGATGGAATAGCTACAATAAACGATTCAAAAAACACAAACAACTATGGTGCAAATATTGTTTTATCTCATAAATTTATGGATACAAATAGTGTGTATTTTAAATTTGAACGTGGGTTTAATTCTCCATCTCCTTATGAATTAACCGATAAAGCTGATGGAAAAAACTATTCTATTAATAATTTAAAATCAGAAGATTATTTAAATTATGAATTAGGATTAAAAGGTTTAGTATTTGACCAATATGCAAGTATAAGTTTATTTTATACCCTAACAAACAATGAAATAAATGTAAATATGAGCCATTATCCTGTTGTTAAATGGACTTATGAAAATATTGCTAAAACAAAAAGATATGGAGTTGAAATAAGCTTAAATCAAAGCTTACTTGATGATAGATTAAACTTGTTTGAAACCTTTTCATATATTGATGCTAAAGTAGTTAAAGACAATTTAAACAAATACAAAGAAGGACAAAAAATACCAAATGTATCACCTTACAAAATCAGCCTAGGAGCAAATTATAAAATAACTGACAAGTTAAGCGTAAATGCTGATTATAGGTTTTATTCTAAAACAAATTGGGATTATTTAAACAATAATACACAATTAGAAAAGAAAGCTTATTCTTTAGTTGATGTTGGATTAAATTATGACTTTACCAAAAATATAAGTTTAAGTTTAGAAGCAAAAAATATCTTTAATACAAAATACAATCTAAACTGCAGTGGCCAAACTTGCCAAGTTGCACCTACAAGCACTTATTATATGCAAGTAAAAGCGAGATTTTAAACAATGAAAAAATCATTATTTCTAGCTTTAATTAGTGTTGTATGTATGTTATTATCGCTTGGAATTAGTTCACCTCAATCTAATTTCGGCTTTCAAGCATTATATAGACTAATAAGCTTAAATAATGATTTAAATGATTTAGATATTTTGTATCAAATATTTATAGAATTAAAAGCACCTAGAATACTATTAGCATTTATAGTTGGTGCTTTATTATCTAGTAGTGGAGCAGTTATTCAAGGATGTTTTTTAAATCCACTTGCTGATCCTTATATAATAGGAATAGCATCGGCTGCTACATTTGGTAGTTTAATTGCATTTATGTTTAATTTAAGTGAGATTTATTTTGGACTTTTTGCATTTTTATCTTGCATACTTTTTACATTTTTTATATTTTCTATTTATAAAAAAAATCAAAATATGGCAACTTTATTAATTTTAGGAATAGCCACTTCAACACTATTAGCATCTATAACATCTTTTTTTATATATTTAATAGGAGAAGATAGTTTTAAAATAAGTGCTTGGCTAATGGGATACTTAGGTAATGCAAATTGGAATATAGTAATAATTGTATATATTGCAAGCATAATATGTATTTTGTATTTTTATATTAAAAGATATGAACTTGATTTGTTATTATGTGGAGATGAAGAAGCTAATTCTTTAGGGCTTAATGCAAGTAAAAGCAAAAAACTATTTTTAATAATTTCATGTATTGCAGTTGCTTTTTCTGTAGCTTTTTGTGGGCTTATAGCATTTATTGGTTTAATTATCCCTCACACATTAAGAATGTATTTTAAAACTTCATCTAATAAAATAATAATTCCATATTCAATATTTATAGGGGGAATTTTTTTATTATTTTGTGATAACTTAGCATTTAATATATTATATCCCATAGAAATTCCTGTAGGCATTATTACTTCATTTTTTGGAGTTCCTTTATTTATATATTTAGCTTTAAGGAAAAACTATGCTTGAAATTAAAAATTTTTCATTCTCATATCAAGACAAAATAATTTTTAGTAATTTAAATATAAATTTTAATTCATCAAATTTTATAGGTTTAATGGGTAAAAATGGTTGTGGTAAAAGCACTTTAATTAAATGTATAATTAATTTGCTTTCGTATAAAGGCGAAATTAGTTTTAAAAATAAAAATCTAAAACTCTTAAATCATAAAGATTTAAGTAATTTAATCTCTTATGTTCCACAAAAATCAAATCAATTTATGCCTATTAGTGTGAGTGATTTTATAATGATGGGCTTATTTAGTAAAAACAATTCATTTTATATACAAAATGATTACAAAAAACTTGATGAAATAATGGAATTTTTAAATATACAAAACTATAAAAATAATCTTACTAATAATTTAAGTGGTGGAGAATTTGCAAAAGTAATGTTAGCAAGAGCTTTAATAAAAAAACCAAAAATTTTATTATTAGATGAAATTTGTGCTCCACTTGATATTAATTACTCTATATTTTTAATGCAATTATTAAAAGACTTAGCAAAGGATGGTTTGCTTATATTAATGGTAATACATGATTTATTCACAAGTATTAGATTTTGTGATGAGATAGCTTTTGTTAAAGATAAAAATATTTTATTTTACGACAAAACAAGAATAGTTTTTAATAAAGAAAACATTAAAAATATTTTTGAATTTGATTGTGATATTTATGAAAATAAAAATAATTTAAATGTTATATTTTAGGAGAAAAAATGAAAAAAATTTTATTAAGTTTATTAATTTTAGTTAATTTAAATGCAAATAAATTAGTTGTCTTAGAACCTAGTGCTGTAGAAATATTATATGAGCTAGATAGTTTTAATAATATTTTAGCTATAGCTAACACCACCACTTCTACCATTTATCCAGAAGATAAAACAAAACAATTACCAAGCGTAGGAACATACACAAGACCAAACATTGAAAAAATAATAGAATTAAAACCTGATATTGTAATAACAAGTCAACATTCATTAGGATTAGAAAAATTAAAAGAATTTAATATAAAAATTTTAGATTTTAAAGCTAATTCTTTCGAAGAGCTAAAAAACAATATTGCTAAATTAGGAGAAATTACAAACAAAAAAGATAAAGCACAAGAAATCATCAAAGAATTTGAATTAGGAATTAAAGAATTTCACAATCTTGCAAAAGATAAAACAGCTATGTTTATTTTCTCATCAAACCCTATAATGTTATTTTGTGATAACAATTTAGCAAATGATGTTATTAAAGCTTTTGGTATGAAAAATATATGTGATTTAAAAGAACAAACGCCAATAGTAAATAAAGAATATATAATAAGCAAAAATCCTGATTATATTTTTTATTTTAATGATGGAGATTTAAAAATTATAAGCAATTTTTTAAAACATACTAAAGCATTCAAAAACAATAATCTAATAAAAACAAATTCTTCTTCAATACTTAGGGCAAGTCCGAGAATTATTATAAATATGAAAGAATTGTCAAAGGAATTATAATGAGATTTTTTATAATTTCTTTGATAATAAACATTGTAGCACTAACGATACCACTTAGCACTGAAGAAATTATAATTGATAATAAAAAAATTAATATTGAAATAATTGAAACAAAAAAAGAAGATTTTTTAAATAATCAAAAAATCCTTCAAGAAGAGATTTTTAACCAACAAAATAATTTATCAGAGCAAGTTATACAAAAAGAAATAAATATAAAAAATACAAATTTAAAAGCAAATAAAAAAATAAAAATTAAAAAAGAAGCAAAACAAGATACTAAAAGCACAAGCAATACAGCAAATGAAAACAAAGAAGAAACTAAAGAAAATCTTATTACTAACAATCAGATTAATACAGTTAAAGAATATCCTAAAAATACAAATTCACAATTTTGCAAAAGCAATATAATTTTTAATGAACTTGATAATTCTTATCCTAAAAAAGCAAAAATGTTAAAACTTGAAAGGATAAGTAAAGTTAGCGTTAGATTTAGCATTTCAAACAACGGGATAAATATTTTAAGCATTACTGGAAATGACTTCTTTGCAAATCATACAAAAAAACTAATTTTAGATATGAAATACAAAATACTAGATAAGCAAGCTTTAGGTTGTGTATTTTTAAAAAATATAGAATATAGGATGAATTAATGGTTGTTTTATATCTTAGCAAAAATAATAGCAGTAAAAAAATAGCCTTAGAAATCGCTAAACTTTTAAATATTGATTGCTTTAATTTAGAGCATTATAAAGACATTGATAAGCATAAGTATATTTTCTTAGTATTTTGGTTAGAAAAAGGCAATATCACAAGCAATATGCCAAAAATACAAAATAAGATTTTAGGCATAATTTTTACTTGTGGAGCAGATAAAAACAGCGAATATATAAAAAATAAAAAAGAAATGTTTTTTAATATTTTTAATAAAAATAATCAAGTGCTAGGCATACAAGCAGTAAATGGAGCTATTAGTGATGAATATATAAATAATGCAAAAAAATTAGCTAAAGAAAACCCTAATTATATTATTACAAAAGAAAAGGAGAAATTATGGAAAAATAGCAAAAAACATCCCGATGAAAACGATTTAAAAATAACAAAAAACTTTACAATTTATATTAAGGAAAAAATCATGAAATTACAACAAGCAAAAGAACATATGAATAAAGACCATAAAGATTCTTTATTTAGACTAGTAAAGCATCATACAAATAAAGATGCTCAAAATGTGGAGTTAATAGATATAACTTATAGCGGAATGGATATTTTGTATGATGGAGAAATTTTACATCTAGATTATAAAACTAAGGCTAGTGAAGATACACTTCATTATAGTGTAATAGAACTAGTTAGCGAAACAAAAATAAATTCTAATAATTTAGATGAAGAAATAAAAAATTTTAAACATTCTTTTAAAAGTGTAAATATTGCTAGTGTTAGCAAAAATAATCAAGTTATTTGCTCTTATGCTCCAATAATTTTTAAAAATGATGAAATGTTTATTTTCATAAGCGAAGTTGCTGAACATTTTTCAAGTATTAAAAACAACCCTAACAATATAGAAATAATGTTTTTAGAAGACGAGAGTAAAGCTAAAACAATATTTGCAAGAAAAAGGCTCAAATATCAAGTAAATGCAAAAATAGTTGATGATAGAAGAGAAGAATTATTTGAAGTTTTAAAAGAAAAATATGGAAATGAGGTAAATATTTTTAGCAAAATGCTAGATTTTCATTTTATACAATTAAGTATAAAATCAGGTAGATTTGTAAAAGGCTTTGGTGCTGCTTTTGATATAGATTCTAATAATAAAGCTGCTGAAGTTAGATTAAATATGCCGCATAAATTACATAATAATGCAAATTGAAATTCTATGTTTGATTATTTTTTATAATCAAACATAATTTAAGTTATATTTAATTTATATAAATTATCATCACGACTTGCTTAGGCAAAATTATTTTTTTAAGGAGATGTCATGGCTAGACACATTACGGGGGGGGGTATTTAAGCTCTCATTAGTTGCGAGTGCATTAATTCTTAGCACTAGCTTAAACGCAAAAAGCGTTAATTCAAACGAAGTTGGAAAAGAAGAAAATCTTTATCTAATTAATTCAAGCAATGCTACTAAAGATATAACTACAGAAAAAGACAAATATCAACAGATTGGTTTTGATAACAAAGGAATTGATCCAACACCAGAGCAAAGAATTACTTTAAGTGGTAATATTACAAATGATGGAGTAAGCCTTATAAGAGATTTTAAAGGTGATGTACTTGAAAATACTTCGGGGATAATTAATGGAACCATTACCAATAATGTTTCTACTCAAAGTGTGCCAAAAGCTTTAAGAGATTATTATTACAATAATCCTGAAAGTATTCAAGGACAAAAAGAAGAAATCTTAGAATTTGCTAAAGACCTTGAGAGAGTTCAAGCAGTTACCGGTAAAAATATTAATATGGTTATAGATACAGCTAAGATTACTTCAGATATTGTAAATAATGGTGGTCTTTATGTAACAGATAGTGGATTAAAATCAGTTACTAATAATGGAGTGCTTTTTGTAGATTGGTCAGGTATTATTAATGAAGGTGGCGTAGCTATTAGTGGTAATGGAGATGTGATTTTAGAAGATGCAGAAATAAAAGGCACATTAAATGCTAAAGACCTTTATGTTATGGGAAAACCAAAAAAAGAAAGCGCTCCTTATATAGCTAGAAAAACTAGCCAACCTCAAAACGATCATGTTACAAGTGTTAATGATGTAAATACCACAAACTTAGCTAAATTTGAAACTTCTATTGTAAAAGGTAAAGTTACAGCAAATACTAAAGCAAGTGCAAATAATTCATTCTATGGCTTTAATACAACTTTTCAAGGTGCTATTGATAATCAAAACGGCAAAGCTAGATTTATCCTTTCGGACATTCAAAATGGAGTTAAGAGTAAAGGCGATATAGAAACATACGGAACACTTATTCAAAATAGTGTAGAAACCGAAGGAAAATTCATAAGTGGAGCTCATCAAAAAGAATTAGCAAACAAGTATTTCTCAACTCTTTTAAATAGCGAAAAAATAGCAAGTGCTGAAGATATGAAGAGGCTTGATGAGATAATGGGAAATGAAGAAAATTTCTTACCTATTGTTAAAGCTGCAGCTTCAAATTCTCATGATATTGATAGCACTACATTTTATAAAGACTCTTTAAAATATATAGATAGCGATTATTTAATATCAGGAGATTTAATAGCTAATGGCGGTATTGATACAACTGGTTTTGAAACGAAAGGAACTGGAGTTGTTAGGATTGCTAAGGGTGATATTAATAGCATTGTTGATACTTTTGCAAATACAGGTGGTGTTTATATTACAGAAGGTAATTTAAATGCTAATAACTCAATTTTTAAAAGTGATGTAAATATTGCTAAGGGCGATTTAAAAGCTTTAGGAAATTTATTAGAAGAAAAAAGAGATGAAAGTGGCGAAAGAGTAAAAGATAAAAACGGCAATCAAGAGTATAATCCTGCATTTTCTTATATTGACAATGATGATGCAATTAATACAATGTCAAGATTTAAAAACATCAATGTAAATGATGGAAATATAAGCCTAACAAATACTTATGCAGAAAATATCATAGCAAACGATAAAGCTACAAGCTCTAAAACAATTACTCTTAAAAATGCAGTTATAAATAAGCTTACACACGGAACAAATCTAAAAGACGCAGAGTTTAATGTAAATGCTAATAAAGCTTTATTTAGAGAAAGCGTTACAAACTACGGCTCAATCAATGCTGTTAGTTCATCATTTGATAAAGATGTTAAGGCTAAAAATCTAAGCTTAAGTGGTATCGTTGAAGATGTAGAAAGACTAGATAAAAAAGCAGGAAAGTATCACGGAGAGATTAGCTATGACGCTAATATCGCAGCTTCAAATAATCTAAGCTTAACAGGTATAGAGAGTGCTTATAAATTAGATAAGAGTGCTAATACAACTCTTTTACAAGCAAAAGATATAAATATCAATAGTTCAGCTATCAAAGCTCAAGTTATAGGTAATGCTGATATTAGCGATGATTTAACTACTGGTGTATTGGCAAATCAAGTTAGTGCTGCGAATTTTTATAAAGATCCTATCTCAAAAGGTTCAAGCATTAATTTAAATAACGCTATTGTATTTGGCGATATGAAAGCTGATAAATTAAATGTGAATGGCTCTAAGATTACAGGTAGAATTTTAGCAAATGATTTAAATGCAAGTAATAATACATTTATTATGGGTGGCACAAACAATACATTCTTAGGCACAATGATTGCAAGAAATAGCACAAGTGGTAAGGCAAATGAAATAGGATTACTTGGTTTAAGTGTAAATAATGGCAAAGCTGATGCAACTAATCTAGCAAATCTTCCACTAGCTTTATTAAAGATTGGAAATGGAAATGCAACAGCAGAAGACTTCGTTACAAAAATCGGAGTTTATGATGGGCTAAGTGTATATTCATTAGATAAGAAAAATATCTTAAGCGGGACATTAAAGCAAGGAGATGAGGATTATATTTATTATTCAGTTGTAGCAAATCCTGTTAATGCGGCTGCAAGTAGGGCTGATGCTAGTAAGACAAGTGATAATTTTAGTGCTGATAGCAAAAGTGGTGCTGATAAGAGTATCTTAGATAATGCAAGCTCAAGTGTAGGTGCAATTGCTCAAAAAGCAAATGAAGTTGCAAAAGGAACTGCAAGTGATGAGGTAATGGCAAATGCTAATAAAGTTGCAAA
Source organism: Campylobacter sp. RM12642 (assembly GCF_020137635.1). NCBI lineage: Bacteria > Pseudomonadati > Campylobacterota > Epsilonproteobacteria > Campylobacterales > Campylobacteraceae > Campylobacter > Campylobacter sp. RM12642. Next base: position 65,924 of record NZ_JACGAT010000003.1, on the reverse strand, counting down.
TGATACAAGCAAGATTGTAGCAAGTGAAACTAGCCTTGATAAAGCAATTGAAGAAGCGCAAACAGATATTAAAAACGCTGCAATTGAAGAAGCTATTAAAATAGGGTCTAACATTAATGGTAATGAGATTGAACTTACTTTAAAAGGTGCTAATACTAAGGCTTTAACAGATGCAAAAAATATGCTAAATCAGACTTATTATTCTTATGTTAGTGAATGGAACAATCTAAACAAAAGAATGGGCGAACTAAGAAATAATGATGGCAAGAATGCTGGAATTTGGATTAGAAGTTTTGGTGGCGAAGGCAAGATTGATAGTGCTAAAATAAAATACTATGAAGTGCAATTTGGTGCAGATAAGCAAACTAGCACAAATTACGGAGAATTATATTCAGGTGTAATGGCAAATATAGGTCAAAGCACAAGTAATTCAAGTAATTCTAAGGTGAAAAATCACGGCATTGGTGCTTATGTTAGCTTAGTTGGTAATGATGGCTTATTTATTGACGCTACAGCTAGATACACCAATCATAAATCAACATTTAAAGATAATGTTTGGTTAGGCGATTTAAAAGATAGCGGAAGTGGATTTTTAGGTAGCGTTGAGGCTGGATATAGAATGGGAAGTGATTTTTATCTTGAGCCTAGTGCTGAATTAATCCTTGGCTATGTTCCTATGGCTAATTTAAAGGGTAATGATAAAGTTACTTTAAAAAGTGAAGGTAAATTTATGGGAGCAGCAAAAGTTGCTTTAAGTGCTGGTGCGAATATTAATGATACTTTTGGTTTAAGAGCTAGTGTTGGCGGGGCGTTTGATTTAAATAACACTCCTACTATAACTTTAAGCGATGGCACAACTACAAGAGTTGAAAAAGGCTTTAAAGATAGTCGTGGATTTGCAAGTGTAGGAGCTAATTTTAACTTAGGTAAAAATACTAAGTTTAGCTTAGATGCTGAAAAATCATTTAGTGGAAAATATAATACAAACTACAATATAAACGGAACTTTAAGATATTCGTTTTAAAAATAGCCCTAGAAATAGGGCTTATTTTGATAATTTATTTTCTATATATTCATCTACACTTTTTTTGAATTTTATTGGTTCTCCAATAAAAGGAACAGGTGCAGAAGAACCAGCACCATTTATAAATATTGTGCCAAAATTAAAAATCCTACCAAGAATTCCTTGACCAACTCTGATACTTTCTATTTTTTCTAATCTTAGCTCTATTGTATCTCTTCTAATAAAGCCAAATTTAGCTATAACTTTTCTATTTGTTAAAGCAAGTTCTGTTGTTGTAATGATAATGAATATACGAAGTAAAAGAAAGATGATAAATATAGCAATAAAAGGATGAATAGCAATACTTAAAATTGCTAAAACTAAAATAGCAAATAAATCACCTATAAAAGCAAAAACACTAACTTTGGCTTTTAAAACAACGCTTTCATCTGTGCCTAAAACTTGTTCTACATAAGACATAAAAACTCCTTTTAAAAATTAAAAAAAGTATTATACCCCCCCCCCCATTTTTAATTCTAGCTTAAATGATAAATATATTTTGCGTTTAAATTTATAAAGAATTTGAATTAATAATTTTAATATTTTTAAAAGTTTTATAATAACTTGAATTTAGGTTTTTATAAGTATATTTTATTGTTGCTTTTAGTAATGTATTTTAAAATATTTGTAGTTATTATTGAGTTAGAAAATATTCATACAAAAATTAATTTGACCTATTAAAAAAACTTGGGAAAATTGATTTATCTTAAGTAAAATTAAATGGCGCGGCGGACGGGGCTCGAACCCGCGACCTCCGGCGTGACAGGCCGATATTCTAACCAGCTGAACTACCGCCGCAACCGAATTTAATGAATGGTGGTCGCTATAAGACTCGAACTTATGACATCCACCTTGTAAGGGTGGCGCTCTACCAACTGAGCTAAGCGACCATGGCGACCCTTGAAAGATTTGAACTCTCGTTTCCAAACGGAGAGAATGGCGTCCTGAGCCACTAGACGAAAGGGTCTCAAACCTGGATCAAAAAAAATGGTGTCCTGTGCTGGATTCGAACCAGCGGCCCCCTCATTAAAAGTGAGATGCTCTACCTGCTGAGCTAACAAGACTTAAAATAAAAATAAGTTTGGATTATACATTTTAAAACTTAAATTAAAATTAATATTAAAATAATTTATAATATTTATACTAAATCTCTTGAAAATAAAGAAGATTTGAATAATCAAGTTTATAAAAATATTGCAAAAATTTTAATTAATAAGTTAAATAAATATACTTGCAAGATTTTATAACAAAAATATACTTAATTAAATTCTTTTATAAACAGTAATATGATTTGAATTTTATAAATTCTTATAATCAATTCCATCAAAATAAGTTAAAGCACTACCCCAAGTAAATCCGCCGCCAAATGCGTCTAAAAGCATTAATTTGCCATTTGTTAAACGACCTTGTTCGTAAGCTTCATTGATAGCTATTGGAATTGACGCAGCTGAAGTATTACCAAATTTATCAACACATACAACACATTGCTCATCGCTTAAGCCAAGTTTTTCTTGAACATAAGAGATAATTCTAAGATTTGCTTGATGCGGTATAAATAAATCTATATCACTTGTTTTAAGTTTGTTTTTATCTAATAAATACGACACATCATCTGATAATGTTTTAACAGCTACCTTAAATACTTCATTGCCTTTCATTTCAAGTTTAATAGGCTCTAATTGTTTTGTTTGATTTGAACGCTTAGTGCATAATAAATCTTTAAATTCTCCATCGCTTCCTGTATGAATATCTATAATTCCTTTACCTTCACTTGCACTTACAACGCAAGCTCCAGCACCATCTCCAAATAAAACACAAGTAGTTCTATCTGTATAATCAAGAACAGAAGATATTTTTTCAGCTCCTATTATTAATACATTTTTTTTAGCACCACTTTCAACCATAGAACGAGCAAGCTCAAGCATATAAATAAATCCAGAACAAGCAGCACTTATATCAAATGCACTTACACCTTTTAATCCAAGTTTATTTGCTACAACTACCGCAGTTGATGGCATAGTAAAATAATCAGGACTTAATGTAGCTACTATTATTAAATCTATTTCATTAGTTTGAATTTTAGCTCTTTGTATAGCTTTTATAGCTGCTTTATATGCTAAATCGCTAGTGTTTTCAGTTTCACTAGCAATATATCTTTGCTTAATTCCTGTTCTTTTTAATATCCATTCATCACTTGTATCTAAAAAACTTTCAAAATCTTTATTTGTTAGTGTTTTTTCTGGTAAATACGAAGCAATACTTTTAATGCAAGCTTTTAATTTCATCTTCAATCACTTTATTTACATTTGAATTAGCAAATTTTAAAGCTTGAAAAATTGCATTTTTTATAGCTTCTTCATTGCTTTTTCCGTGGCTAATGATAGCACATCCATCAATTCCTAATAATGGAGCTCCACCATACTGGTCGTAGTCTAAATGCTGTTTTAAAGCATTAAATGCACCTTTGCTAAGCATATAACCAAGTTTTGACAATGATGATTTTTTAATCTCATTTTTTAACAACTTAGCAAAAATGCCTACAGCACCTTCTGCAGTTTTTAATAATATATTTCCAGTAAATCCATCGCAAACTACCACATCACATTCTCCAGCAAATATATGTCCGCCTTCAACATTGCCCATAAAATTGCTTAAATGTTCTCTTAATAATTTATGTGTGTCTTTTGTAAGTTTGTTTCCTTTGCAATCTTCTTCTCCGTTTGAAAGTAGTGCAATTTTAGGATTTTTTATATTCATTACTTCTTTTGCATAAGCTTCGCCCATTATTGCAAATTGTAATAAATTTTCTTCTTCGCAATCAACATTAGCACCTACATCTAATACCAAAACCCTGCCGTTAAAAGTAGGCATTAAAGTTGCGATAGCAGGTCTTAAAACACCTTTTACTCTACCTATTCTAAGGGTTGCAAGGCTCATTGTAGCACCACTATGCCCAGCCGAAACAACTGCATTTGCTTCGTGGTTTCTTACTAATTCAACTGCTTTATAAATACTGCTGTCTTTGCGTTTTAAAACATCTGTAGAATTTTCATCCATATCAAAAACATCGGTAGTATGAACAAATTCAACTCTATTTGATAATTCTGATGGAATTTGACTTTTTATTTTTTCTTCATCTCCAACTAGAATAACGCTAAAATTATCTTTTTCTTTTAACGCTTTTATAACTCCACTAATTATTGGGGGGAAAGAAAAATCTCCACCCATAGCATCAACAGCAACTTTTATCATAGGTATTAATATTCGCCAGTTGTTGGATTAATTCTATGAGGTAATTTCCAACTACCATCTTTATCTTTAATTGGTCTTACTAGCTCAATTTTGTAATGAGTGCGTCTTTTTGCTGCTCTTGTTTTACTAACTCTTCTCTTTGGAACTGCCATGTTATTCTCCTTATTTACATTTTTGACAATAAAAATAATCGCTTAAATATAAAGCTAATTCGCTTTTTAATACTTCAATTAAGTCTATTTCACCATCATAAAATTCCATAGTGTCGCTTAATTCGTTTTCTTCATCTTTAAATACACCATCGCTTAAATCTAAATTAATTTTTTCATTAATTTCAATCTCAATTTCAGCAGCACAACTATCACAATAATGAATTACATTGCCTACTAAAACTGCGTCTAGCGTAACTATTTTATTATCTTTTCTCTTTAAAAAGCCTTCTAATATTAAATTATCAAAATCTAATTTAAAAGGGTATTTTACCGAATTAATTTTACTAAAAGCAATTTTCATTTTAATTTATTTCAAGTTTATTAAAGAAAAACTCTATTTCTATTTTAGCATTTTCTAAACTATCACTACCATGAACTGCATTTGCGTCAATACTTTCAGCAAAATCAGCTCTTATTGTTCCCTTAGCTGCTTCTTTTGGATTAGTTGCTCCCATTAATTCACGATTTTTAGCAACTGCATTTTCGCCTTCTAACACAGATACTACAACAGGACCACTAGTCATAAATTCAACTAAATCTTTATAAAATGGTCTTTCTTTATGAACTGCGTAAAATTCTCCTGCTTGTTCTTTTGTTAAATAAAGCTTTTTAATAGCCGCAATTCTTAAGCCATTTGCTTCAAAACGACTTAAAATTTGACCTATAACACCTTTCTTAACAGCGTCAGGTTTAATGATTGATAAAGTTCTTTGCATTAAATCTCCTTAAAATAAAAGCTCATATTATACAAAAATAAATTAATTTAAGCTTTAAAAATTAAGTTCTTTTAATAAAGTTTTTGCATCAACTAATCCTATTATTTGTTTTAGCACTTCGCCTTTATCGTTTAAAACAAGTAAAACTGGTGGTCCAAAAACCTTATAAGTCTCTGCCATTTCTTGCTCAAATTGGTTTGGGTTAGTTAAATCTATTTTAATTAAATTGTAATTTTTCAACTCATTTATAACTTCTTCATTTTTAAAAGTAGTATTTTGCATAACTTTGCAGTTCTCACACCAACTAGCAGTAAAATATACAATATTTTTTGAACTTAGATTTAATTTTTCTTTTGCTTGTGTGAATTCTAAATTCTGTTGAGAAATATTATTACTTGGATTAAAAGTTTTGTTTAATAATATAAAACTATAAGCTAATATTAAAACTAAAATAATTTTAAAAAATAAAAAGAATTTGTTCTTAGTATTTTCAAATAAGCCAAAAAATACTACAAAACTAATACCAAGTAAGGCATATAAGACATTTGTAATATTCTCATTTATTATTCTTTCTAAGAAAAATATTGCTATTCCTAATAAAATAAATCCAAAAAATTTATTAACATATTGCATCCAAGAGCCAGTTATAAATTTAAAACCAAAACCAATTGCTATTAGTGGAATTCCCATACCTATACTCATAAAAAATAATGAAAAAGCTCCAAGTAATACATCATTGCTATTTGCTACATAAATTAAAATTCCAGCAAGTGGTGCAGCTACACAAGGTCCTACTATTAAAGCACTTAAGACCCCCATTAAAAATACTCCGATAATTCCACTATATTTTGAGCTTTTTTTATTTACGCTATTTACAATAAAGTTAGGCATTTTTAGTTCAAATAAGCCAAACATTGATAATGATAAAATTACAAAAATTAAAGAAAATAGAATGATTACAATTGGATTTTGAAAAAATACTTGAACTCCACTTCCTACTAAAGCTGCTATTATTCCTGCTATTGTATAGCTAATAGCCATTCCTAATACATAAATAATGCTTGAAATTATTGGATTTTTACCACTACTTTTTGCCAAAATACTAGATATTATAGGTATCATTGGTAGGGTGCAAGGTGTTAAAGATAATAGTATTCCTGATACAAAAAAAGTTAAAATATTTATTAAAAATGAAGAATTTAAAAGCTTGCTTTCATATTCGTTTTGTGTAGATTGTTTTTCTTTTTTTAGTTTTAAAGCTTCTTTGTTATCGTATTCTAAAACCAATTTATCATTTTGATAATTAAAAGACGCTACAAGTGGTTGATAACATAATCCTTCAGTAGAACAACCTAAATAAAAAATTTTAATATTGTCATTATTTTTTAATGTAAAATTTGGGAAATCAAATTCTAAAGTATTGTAAAAGACTTCAACATTATCCTTTAATACCGCATTGCTTAAGTCAAATTTATTTGTGATATTTTGGTTGTTTAATAAGACTTTTATTTCGTTTTTATATAAATAAATATCAGGATTTAGATTAAGTTTTATAAAATTTGCTTGAGAATTATTTTCAAGTTGGAATTTAAATGCTTCATTTGGCGGTAGTGGATTTGCAATTGCTAATACGCAAAATATTAAAATATTTATAATAAATTTCATTGTTTTTTCCTTGTTTTTTTATATTGTATAAGAGTAAAACATATGATTGTAAAAATAATAAATAATGTGCTAAAAATAATTAGTATTTTTTCTTTATCGTTATAACTTGCCTTTATTTTTTTAAAGTTTTTAATTTTATCTAAATCAATAGTGCAACCATAATATACATTTAAATTTTTATCTTTTTTGATATAAGTTATTATATGTCTTATTGAGTAGTTAGTCCAAAAAATATTAGCTTTCGTATATCCTTCATCTTTTATTTTTGCTAATAGTTCTTTTATATAAAATTTATTATTTGTGTCTTTTTCTAAAAAAATATTTTGATGCTCATAGTCCTTAGAATAATGAGCTATATAAAATCCTAACTCATTAAAAGCATAGGCTTTTTCTTGATAATTATCAAAATTAATCGTATTAATTTCTTTTTTGATTAGATTAATTTTTTCTTTATAATTTAAAGAATTTGGAAGATTTTTTGCATAATTATCTATTTTATCTACTATTGCTTTTGCTTGTTTTGCGATGATATTTTTAGTGCCTTCATTGTCTTTTAGTTGATAGTTTTTATCAAGTGTAATATAAACATCTATGCTATTTAATATTACGCTAATACAGGCTAATAATGAAAATAATATAATAGTTTTTTTACCCATCAATACTTACCCTATTTAAAATTGCACTACTTAAAGAGTGAATATCAATATCTTGAATTTTAATACCATTTGGAACGCCTTGAGCGATTTTGCTTACTTTTACATTGTAGTGTTTAAAATAATCTTCTAAATAAAAGCACATCGTATCCGTGCTAACGCTTGGTGTGTAGGCTAAAACCAGTTCTATTGTATTGTATTTGCAAATCATTTTTTCTAATTTTTTTAAATAGTATTCATTGGTTTTTGAAAGTATAAAATATCTACCTTCATATACTTTACATTCATCTATAAAAAATACATCTTTTGGGCTTTCTACTAAGCAAATTGTATTATCTAATTCATCATTTATGCAATAATCACAAAGTTCATTTTCACTTAAGCAACCACAAATAGAACATTCTTTTATATTTTTTTTAGCATTTTCTAAAGAATTCATTAGTTCTTCTAATAAATTTTTATTTTCATAACACAAATAATAAGCCATTTTTAAAGAAGTTTTTTTGCCAATTCCTTGAATTTTTCCTATGCTTTTGCATAAATTATCAAAATGTATCACAATATAATCCTAAAGTTATGATAGCCATCATCGTAAAAATATTTAAGCTCAAATCCTTGAGTATCACAAATATATTTTATTAAATAAAGTCCTAATCCAAATCCACTTTGCTCTACATTACCCCTTGCAAATGGTTTAAAATACTCTTCTGTATTAAAGTCTTTTTCTTCTCCTATGTTTTTTACATTAATATATTCTTTTTGAAATTCAATTATACACTTATGGTTGCTTGAGTATTTAATAGCATTATCTAATAGATTTTTAATTAATATTATAAACAAAGCTCCATCTACTATTATTGTTCTATCTTCGTTCATTTTTACATCAATAATTTGTAAATTATCTAAATATAAAGCACTGATTGATTGCTCTAATAAATATGAATACGAATATTCTTTTAAGACTACTTCATGGTTTTTAGATAATATTTCTTCTACTTGCTTAAATTCATTTACTAAAGCATTCATACCTTTAAATACACTTATTAAGATTTTTTTATTTTTTTCGCTTTCTGGCATAGTTGCTGCAAACATTCCTTTAGCAATAGGTGTTTTTAACTCGTGCATAATTGCTCTTAAAAAAAATCTTCTTGCCAATACTAATTCATTATTTTTTTTAGTAGCTTTATTAAATTCTTTAGTTAATAATCCTATTTCATCATTTTTATAATAAGAAAAATTGCTATTTTTTCCGTTTGATAAATCTCTAATATGTCTTGTAAGACCCTTTAATGGTTGAATTAAATTATAACAATATATTAAAGAAGCAAAAAACATCATAATAATTAATGATATTAATAATTTAATTAAACCATCATTTATATTATTATTGTGGGTGTTTTCATAAACTTTTAATGAATTGTTTTTTTGATTTATGAGTTTTAAATAATATTTGTCTTTATAAACAATTCCTTGAATTAGTCCAAAATTAGTTTTATGGTCTATTGGTTTATCATTGCTTGTGCAAAGCTCACGCATAAAACGCTTGTCTGTGATTTCTTGAAAATCAATATCTTGTAAGTATTTATCAATTTCTACACCAGCACCGCTAGCATACAATTTATTAATAGCTAATATTGCAAAATAAAGCCTACTTATACTTTCAGCTCTTAAAGCCTTATTGGAGTATTGAGTTATTTGTATAATAGCTGTAATAGTAAGTATAATGCTAATAGCAAAAACTGCTATTAGCTTACTAAGAATAGAGTGTAACAGCATTAGCCAAGAAGCTTATAACCAATACCACGAACAGAGAATATATGTTTAGGGTCTTTTGAACTATCGCCTATCTTACTTCTTAATCTTCCTATAATTACATCTAAGCTTTTGCTATCTTTTTCTCTTAATGACCTACAGCTATTAGCTAGCTCATCTCTTGATACTGAATAGCTATGTCTTTTCACTAGATAACTTAATATATCATATTCAGCCGGTGTTAAGCTTAGTGGTTTTTTATCATAGTAAATTTCATGTTTTTCATGCTCAACTTTGAATAATGTGCTTACTTCTTCTTCAGGTGGTAGTAAGCTTTTTTTGTATCTTCTAACAAGTGATGATACCCTTGCTTGTAATTCAGTTGGCTCATAAGGTTTTGGTAAATAATCATCAGCCCCTAATCCAAGTCCTAAAACCTTATCACTTGTATCCCCTCTAGCGCTTGAAATGATAATAGGAATATCATACTTCTTGCGAATTTCCTTGCATACTTCTAATCCATCCATTCCAGGTAGAGTTAAGTCTAAAATTAGACAATCATAATTACTAAAGTTAGCAGTTAAACCTTCAGCAGGAGTGCTGTAATTTGTAACTTTTATGTTAAACCTTGCTAAAAACTCTGTAATCAACTCAGCGAATTCCACTTCGTCTTCAATCATAATTACATTAATCATTTTTTCACCTTTATTTATTAAAGTCTTTCCATTTTAACAATAATTAATTTATAAATGATAAATTGCAAAAGGAAAAAGATGCGTGACTTTTATGAAATTCTAGGAGTTAGTAAAAATGCTAGTTCTGAAGAAATTAAAAAAGCTTATAGAAAATTGGCATTGAAATATCATCCTGATAGAAATCAAGGCGATAAAGATGCTGAAGAAAAGTTTAAAGAAATCAATGTAGCTTATGAAACCTTAAGTGATGACACTAAAAGAGCTAGATATGATAGATACGGCGAAGCTGGTCTTAATGGTAGTTCAGGTGCTGGTGGCTTTGGATTTGAAGGATTTTCAAATTTTAGTGATATTTTTAGTGATATTTTTGGTGGCTTTGGCGATAGTGATGATGAAGAAATTGATGAAGATTTATTTATTACTCTTGAATTAGGTTTTAAAGAAGCTATTTTTGGTTGTAAAAAGAAAGTTAATTATTCTTATAAAGCAAATTGTATTAAGTGTGATGGAACAGGCTCGGCAAGTAAAACTACAACTACTTGCTCAAGATGTAATGGCAAGGGCAAAATAGCTATTAGAAAAGGCTTTTTCCAAATGGTTAGCACTTGTGATGTGTGTGGCGGTAAAGGTAAAGTAGTAAAAGATAAATGTTCATCTTGTCAAGGTAGTGGAAAAGAAAATAAAAAAGAAGAATTAGAAGTAACTATTCCTGAAGGAGTTGATAACGGAGTAACTTTAAAATGTTCTAATAAAGGAAATGAGATTAATTCTAATGAGCGTTCTGATTTGTATATAAAACTTCGTGTAGCAAGAGATGATAGGTTTGTTAGAAAAGGTGATGATATTTATATAGATGTTCCAATCTTATTTACCCAAGCAGCTTTAGGTTCTACCATCATTGTGCCTACTATTAGAGGAGAAGCTAGTATTCAAATTCCATTTGGCTTAAGCGATAAACAACTTGTAAAAATTAGTGGCGAAGGTGTTAAAAACCATCATACAAGAAGAACAGGGGATCAATTTGTCCAACTTAGTATTATGTATCCAAAACATATAAATGCAGAACAAAAAGAATTATTAGAAAAATTAAATGAGAGTTTTGGTATCAAAAATGATGCTAAAGAGCAACAACACGGGATATTTGATACTATTAAATCTTGGTTTAAATAATTTTTATTTTAATTCAAATTCTTTTTAGAATTTGGATTAAAAATATTTTTATTAAAGTGAGCTTAAAATACTTTCATATGCGTTTTGCAAATCTTCTTCGCTTTTTATATTAAATATTTTTGCATTAAATTTTTTATTAAAAGTTCTTTGTCTTTTTGCTAGTTGTCTTGTGTGAATTGTGATTAAATCTTCTAATTCGTCTTTAGATATTTTTTGATTAAAACAATCAATTATTTCTTTAGCTCCAATAGAGTTTAATGCTTTTGTATCACCATAAATCTTATATAAATTTATAACTTCATCATAAGCATTTAAGCTAAGCATTTGTTTAGTCCTTAGCCTAATTCTTTCGTTTAAAATATCTTTATCCCATAAAATATCGTATATTTTAATCTCTTTAATAAGTGCTTTTTGAGTATTTGCTTTTAGCCAAAGGCTAGGAATTTCATTTGTGCTTTTATAAATGCTATACCATTTATTTAGCCTATAAGTATCATTTGCTGATATGTTTGAGTTTTTATCAATTTTTAGCATTAGATTATAGATTTCATCAAGGCTTAAATTATGATTAATATCATTAATTTTAGGGCTTAATCCATCAAGCATTGCTTTTAGATAAAATCCACTTCCACCTGTTATAATTAGATTTTTGTCATTATTTTTTGCAAATTCTAAAGCCTTTTTGTATTCATCAAAATAAAGCCCTACATTATAATTTTCATTTACGCTAATTAGATTTATTCCAAAGTATTTAATCTCTTCTAGCATTTGATTATCTGGCTTGGCATTTATAATATTTAATTCTTTATAAAGACATAAACTATCAAGGCTTAAAATTATAGAATTTGAAGCTTTAGCAAGTTTATGAGCTAGGTTTGTTTTGCCACTTGCAGTTGTTCCTATGAGAGCAATTTTTTTCATCTTTATCCTTAAATCTTAATTAAAATATTATAAACTAGATTAAAAACGGAAGAGTTATGAATAAATTAAAAAACATTTTAGAATTAATCGTATTTAAGCATAGTATTTTTGCTTTACCTTTCTTAATTATTTCAATGCTTAGTGCTATAAAATTATATGAATTAAGTTTATCATCAATTTGGCTTAATTTTATCTTAGCTATTTTTTGTGCTGTTTGTGCTAGAAATTACGCAATGGCACTTAATAGATTACTTGATGCTGATATTGATATTTTAAACGAAAGGACAAAAAATCGTCCTAGTGTAGATGGTAGAGTAGGGCGTGGGAATTTGGTTTTATTTATAATCGCAAATGCTGTAATATTCGTGCTTTTAGCGTATTTTATAAATACTACTTGCTTTTATCTTAGCTTTTTTGCCTTAGCTTTACTTGGTTCTTATTCTTTATTTAAGAGATTTTCTTATTTAGCTCATATTATTTTAGGCTTATCTTTAGGATTTGCTTGTGTAGCAGGTGAAATTGTGCTTACAAATTCTATTAGTGCTTATTCTATTGCTTTATGTTTTGCGGTTTGTTTTTGGACTGCTGGGTTTGATTGCTTGTATGCTTTGCAAGATTTAGAATTTGATAAAGCAAATAATTTATTTTCTATACCATCTTGTTTTGGTAAAACGGCTACTTTATTTATAGCTGCGATTTTTCATTTGATTGCATTTTTGTTTTGGTTTGTTTTTTTAGTTAGTGTAAATGCTGGATTTTATGGATTTTTAGGATTGATAATCGTAGGAATTTTATTAATAATAGAGCATTTTATAGTGAGAAAAAATACAGAAAAAATAGAAAGAGCTTTTTTTGATATAAATGCTATTGTTAGCATAGTGTTTTTGATATTTTTTATAATAGATTTAAAGGTTGGCTAATGATTATGTATGAAGCAAGATTTAGGATTGATTATCAAGAATGTGAAGAATTAGAAGATAGATTTTTACAAGAATATAATGCTATTAATTATCATAAATCTTTACAAGATTATAGGCACAGAGCTAGTAAAATGGATATGTATCCTGAAGATAAATTGTTTTTTGAAATGCTTTGTGATATTAAAAAAGATTTATTAGAGATTAAAAATCTTAAAAAAGATGAATTTATAAAATTAGATAATAGCACCTATTCAAATTCAATAAATTATGAATATATTCGTGTTGAAGATAGTTTAAAACCTAATCAAACATATTATGCAAGGCTTGTTTTAGTTGATAGAACTATATCTTGTTTTGTTAGTGCAATTGATGAGCATACTTTTAAAATCACTCAAATTAAAAGATATGATACAGAAGGGCTTAATTTATTTGTAGCTGATATTCAAAGGAATTTAATTAATATTAAAAAGGAAAAAAATGGGGATTGATTTATTAATTTATATTGTATTTATAATTTTTATAGTTTTATTATTTGTTTATGTAAGACTTAGTTTTAGAGATTTAAATGATAAATTAGATGGGGTTTTAAAGGCTATTGATGAGAATTATAAATCTATTCATAGACTTGAAAAAGATGTAGAAAAATTAAAACTAGCAGAGATAAATAACGCTAAACAAAATGATTTTAATGATAATATTATGCAAAATTGTGAGTTTTTAATACATTCAATTATTGATGAAAGAATTAATGAGCTAAATAGTGATTTAGGTATTATTCAAGAAAGTATTCAAGAAGTTACAAAAAACCAAGATAGTAGAATTGCAAATTTAGAACTTGCAAACGAGCCAATCACTAGGCTAAGTCCTAATGAAGACGCTGAAAGAATGCAGATTTTAAAACTTTTTGGAGATGGTAAAAGCGTAGAAGAAATAGCGTTACTTCTAAACAAAAGCCCACAAGCAATTAATATTATTTTAAAAAGTTTATAAGGACTAAAAATGTTAATTGATTCGTATGGAAGAAGGATAAATTATTTAAGAATTTCACTTACTCAAAGATGTAATTTCCGTTGTCTTTATTGTATGCCAAAAGTTCCTTTTAATTGGGTTCCTAAAGAAAATTTATTAAGCTATGAAGAATTATTTTTATTTGCAAAATTATGTATGGATAAGGGTGTAGATAAAATCCGTTTAACTGGTGGAGAACCACTTGTAAGAGCTGATTTGGATAAATTCATAAAAATGCTAATTGATTATAAGAGCGATTTGGATTTAGCACTTACAACTAATGGATTTTTATTAAAAGAACAAGCGGCAAAATTAAAAGCAGCAGGACTTGTAAGAATAAATGTATCTCTTGATACTTTAGTGCCACAAAGAGCAAAATTAATCTCTCAAAAAGATATTTTAAAAGAAGTTTTAGAAGGTATAGAAGAAGCCTTGAAAGTAGGGTTAAAAGTAAAGATTAATTGCGTTCCTTTAAAGGGTATTAATGAAGATGAATTAATTGATTTGATTATGTTTTGCAAAGAAAAAAATATTCAAATAAGATTTATTGAATTTATGGAAAACGAACACGCTTACGGACAATTATGTGGATTAAGAGAAGCTGAAATACTAGATAAAATCAAGCAAAGATTTAGCATAAATGCACTTGAGAAAGAACCAAATTCTCCTGCTAGTTTATATAAAATTGATGAGTTAGATTATGTGTTTGGTGTGATTAATCCACACAAGCACGATTTTTGTGATAGCTGCAATCGTTTAAGACTTAGTGCGGAAGGATTTTTGATACCTTGCCTTTATTTTGATGAAGCTATGAGTATTAAAAAGGCTTTAAGAAATAAAGATATTAATAAGGCTTTAGAGATTTTAAATACGGTTTTAGAAAACAAACCTGAGAAAAATAAATGGAGCGAAGAAGATAATAAAAGCTCTGCTAGGTCGTTTTCACAAACGGGTGGATGATGAAATTAGTTGAAGAATTTTTAAGTATTCAAGGTGAAGGGATATTTGCAGGAAGACTTGCTTATTTTATCCGTTTTGCGGGGTGCAATTTCTCTTGCTATGGATTTGGAGTTGTTAAGAGCAAAAATAATAAAACATTAATTGGTTGCGATACTTTAAGAGCTGTTTATACTAATGAATTTAGCGATGAGTATAAGGAATTTGAAACAGGAATTACAATTCAAAAAATCAAATCATTTAAGCACAAACCTATGATAGTAATTACTGGTGGAGAGCCTTTAATTCATCAAGAAAATCCTAAATTTATAGAGCTTTTAGAATATTTGGTAAAAAATGAATATTTAGTGCAGTTTGAGACTAATGCTAGTATTTGTTTAAAAGAATACGATTTTTATAAAAATTGTTATTTTGCAATGGGAGTAAAACTTGCAAATAGCAAAATGCCAAAGGAAAAAAGAATAAAATATGAAGCAATTAATTCAATTTTAAAGCTATCAAAACAAGCATTTTTTAAAGTCGTTTTAGATAAAGCGGATTTAGAAGATAATCAAGAATTATTTGAATTAAGAAATGCTTATAAAGACGCTAATTTTTATCTAATGCCAAAAGGTGCTACTAATGATGAATTAAGAGCGAATGCTAAGAGCGTTTTAGAATTTGCTATTAAAAATGGCTTTAATTATACAGATAGGATACATATTAGAATTTATGATGATTTGGAGGGTGTATGAGAATAGGTAAATTATTTGAGTTTGAAAATGCTCATATAGTTAGGTTTTGTAGTTCAAAAAGATGTAAAACTAGCATTCACGGACATTCTTATAAATTAGAATTAATTTTATATGCAAATACTCTTGATAAAGCGGGAATGGTTTATGATTTCGGGCTTTTAAAGGGAAATATTAAGCAAATAATAGATGCGTTTGACCATAGCACTTGTGTTTATAAATACGATGATTTAGAGTATGTAAATGATATTAAAAAGCATTCAGCTAGGTGGGTTGAGCTACCTTGTAATATCAGTGCAGAAAATCTTAGCATAGTGTTTTTTATATTAATTTCTAAGATTTTACAAAATTCAAAAATGCACAATGATGAGAATGTAAGAGTAGATAAAATCAGACTAAATGAGACTAGAACAGGCTGGGCTGAATGTGAATATGATGATGCTTTTTATAATGATGAGCCTATAATTAATTTAAATGAAATAACTTTTTCTAAGGCGATTTTAGAAGATTTTAGTGATATAAATTTATTTGAAAAAATTAAAAATAATGAGATTTTTATAAATCCAAAGGAAGTTTAATGAGTATTATTGGCATTCATATGTTTTTTGTGTATTGCTTGGTAGCTTTAGAATTTTCTTATTTGTTTATTTCTCAATGTTGTAAGGATATTAATAAATTTATTTCAAGAATTTCAATTATTAGTCCAATACAAATTATAGCCTTAGTTTTGGTGTTATTAAGTGGTATGTTTATTGAAGCTACTAAGGCATTTTTTAATTTTAAGATTTTTTTATTTTTAAGTTGGATTTTGATTTTTTATCTTAGCATTAGACAGCTTGTAATTTTTAATAAGATAAAAAAAGCAAAAAAAAGCTTTAATTTTAAATTATTCAGTATTGTTTTTGAGATATTAAAAATATTTTTAATCATATTTGCTGGTGTTACAAATTCTTTATTATTTTAATCGGAGTTTTTAATGAGTGATTTTATAAGTGTGCATTTGTTTTTTGTATATATTTTAATAATTTTAGAACTTTTATATTTTGTTTTTTCACAATATTTAAAGGACATTCATAAATATATTTTTAGAATCAGAGTGCTTTTGCCTGCTTATTATACGATAATTGTTTGTGTGTTTTTTACAGGCATTATTATTGAAGCTATGAAAGGCTTTAATGATTTTAGATTTTTAATGCTATTTGCTGTTATTTTAATTTTAGGAATTTCTATATTTCAATTTATTAAATTTAAAAAATATAGAAAAAGCAAAGAATATTTAAAATTTAAAAAATTAAGTTTATTTTTAGAGCTAATAAAATTATTTGCTATTTTAATTGCAGGATTTAACAATGTTTTACTATTTTAATGATTTAGCAGGTAGTGAAGAAATTGTTTTAGATAGTGAATTAGTATCTCATTTTAAAGCTAGACGAGAACAAATAGGAAATATAGTAAATATCAGTAGATTAGATGGGTTTTTGTATAAATATGAAATAATATTTATGCAAAGAAATAAAATCATTTTAAAAATGCTAGAACAATGTGAATTTAAAGCAAATAAAAGTGGTGTAAAAATTGCACTTGCTATGATAGAAATTGATAGTATTTTTGAAATTGCACCTTATTTAAATGAATTAGGATTAGAAGAATTATTTTTAGTTTATACAGATTTTTCTCAAAAATCTTATAAATTTGATGATAAAAAATTAGCTAAACTTGAAAAGATTTTGCATAATTCAAGCTCACAATGTGCTAGGGCTGATATTTTAAAAATCACAATTTTAAATAATTTAGCCGAACTTAAAAAACTTTATAATGATTTTGTTTTAATTGATTTTAATAAAAATGATTTATGCGAGTTTAATAAAGATTGTTTATATGTAATTGGCCCTGAAGGTGGTTTTAGTGAAAAAGAAAGGAATTTATTTAAAACTCAAGGTCTAAAAATTACAAATATTTTAAAAGCAAAAACAGCCATTATAAGCATAAGTTCAAAAATTTTAATGTAGATTTAATGTAATTTAAGATACAATCACAGCTTTATTTATGCCAAAAAGGAAAATATTATGAAAAAAGACATTCATCCAGATTATAAAAAATGCACTGTAACTTGTGCTTGTGGAAATACTTTTGTAACTAAATCAAATAAAGAAGAATTAAGAGTAGATATATGCTCAAGTTGTCATCCATTTTTCACAGGAAGTGAAAAAATCGTAGATGCTGCAGGTAGAGTTGAGAAGTTTAAGAAAAAATATTCAATGCAATAATGCTTTATTTCGTTCCTACACCAATAGGAAATCTAGGCGATATTTCATATCGTGCTTTAGAAGTCTTACAAGTTTGCGAGTTAATTTTTTGTGAAGATGTGCGAGTTTGTAAGGCTTTACTTAATTTATTAAGTAGTAAATATAATATAGAATTTAATATAAATAATTTCATATCACTACATTCACACAATGAAAAAGATTTTGATTTTTCTAAAATTGATTTTTCTAAAAATATAGCTTATTTGAGTGATGCAGGTATGCCTTGCATAAGTGATCCTGGAATTTCACTAGTAAAATATGCTCAAGAAAATGATATAAAATATAGTGTTTTGCCTGGTGCAAATGCTGCTATTACTGCACTTGTTGCAAGTGGGTTTTCTGATAAGGAATTTATATTTTTAGGATTTTTAAATATCAAAAAAAATCGTCAAGCTCAAATAGAAAATGCTCTAAATCAAAGCTATCCGACTATTATATATGAAGCTCCTACAAGGATTTTGGATTTAGTATTAGATATTGCAAAAATTGATGAAGATAAAGAATTATTTTTAATTAAAGAAATATCAAAAATGTATGAAAAAACATACAAAAATACTGCTAAAAATCTAGCAAATATTTTAAAAAATGAGAATTTAAAAGGCGAATGGGTAGTGGTTATAAATAATGAAAATTCTATTTCAAATTCTAATATAAATTCTCAAGATATTTTAAATCTTAATATAAGTTTAAAAGATAAAGCGAAATTATTGAGTAAATTAAATGGGCTTAGCCCAAAACAAAATTATGAAAATTTATTAAAGAGTGAAAAATGATAATTTACGGCAAACAAGTGCTAATGCACTATATTACAAAACATCCTGAAAAAATAGAAGAAATATATTTGGCAAAAGATTTAGATAAAGATAGCTTTAGACAAATTACAAAATTAGGCAAAAAAATCCATAAGTTAGATTTTATTAAAGCTCAAGCAATGGCAAAGGGTGGAAATCATCAAGGCTATTTAGCAAAAGTTAGCGAATACGAATTAGCAAATATAAATGAGTTTAAAAAATTTGAAAAAATTGTTTTATTGCACGAATTAAGCGATGTTGGAAATATAGGTTCAATTGCTAGAAGTGCTTATGCTTTAGGGTTTGATGGGATTATTCATTCAGGAAATAATATTAATATAGAAGCAGTTATGCGTTCTAGTGCTGGTGCTTTACTTGAATTAAAATTAGCATTTACTAAGGATATTTTAAGCTTGGTTAATGAATTTAAGCAAGTTGGTTTTAGCTTTTATGCTGCAAATAATTCAGAAAACGCTAAAGAGCATAATAAAATAAAATATGCTACAAAATCGGTTTTAGTTATGGGTAGCGAAGGTAATGGACTTAGTTCTAAGATTATTAAATCTTGTAATGAAGAAGTAAAAATTACTATGAAAAATAATTTTGATAGCCTAAATGTTAGTAATGCTTTTGCTATTTTAGGCGATAGGATGATAAATGAATGAAGTAGATTATTTAAAAAGTTTTTCTGTTAAAGAAATAGCTTTAAAAACTCACTTAGATGAAGCTAGAATTAAAGCAATAATTAATAAAGATTATGAGAATTTAAGTAGTGTTAATATTGCAATGAATATAAAGATTTTAGAGCGTGAATATAATATTGATTTTAGCGAATGGTTAAATGAATATAATGAATATAAAAACAATCATTTTAAGGACAAAAAAAATTCTTTAAAAGTAAAACCTAAAGTAATGGGTTATAACTCTGATAAGGAATCAAATAGTAATTTAGCTTATTTTATATATCTTAGTTTAGCTACTATTATTGTAATAGCTGGGGTTTTTTATTATTTTAATTATTATGATGAAAATTCTCAAGAAGTAGTAGAAAATACCACAACTCAAGAAAAACCAATAGAAGAATTGCAAGTAAATCAGCAAGAAAATTCTACACAAACCAAAACTCAAATAGAACCTATTAAAGAAGTAAAAGAAGAAATAAAACCAGCTACTCCTTTAGTAGAGAAAAAGCTTGAAGAAGTAAAAGAAGATAAAAAGCCTGAAAATTTAGAAGAAAGTAAGATAAATACAAAAGAAGAAACAATTCAAATTCCAGCACAAGTAGAGCTTATTCCTGAAATAAAACCACAAGAGATTAAAACTCAAGAAGTTAAAGTTCAAGAAGTAAAATCTAATGAAATTAAAGAAGAAAAAGCAGAGATTATAGAGCCTAAAGTAGAGATTAAAAAAGATAATAAATTATTATTAAGTCCAAATTCTAAGGTTTGGGTTAGTGTTAAGAATTTAAAAACAAAAGAAAATAAAAATTATATGATAGTAAAAAGTGCTAGTTTTACTCAAGACTCTTTAATTTTTGTTGGTAATAACTTATTCACCCTTGAATTAGATGGTTCTAAGATAGAATTACCTACCACAAATGATGCTAGATATATTTTATTTAAAGATGGAAAAGTTACTTTTTTAAGTCAAAAAGAATATACAAAATTAGATAAGGCAAAATAATGAAAAAATTAATATGTTTATTTGTATTAGCTAGTTTTTCATATGCTACTTCTTCTTATGAAATAGCTTCAAAATTAGTAAATGACGATAGCAAAGATGCAAAGCTTAGATTATTATTTCCTAGCGGGTCTTATATGCAAGGAAATATGCCAAATATTAAAGCAATTACTCAAGTTTTAAAAATGAATTCTTTATTAACTTATGCTTATTCAAACGCTACAAATATGCAAATTAAATTTAGCGCAAAGGCAAAAGCAGGGATATTTTTAAAGGCTATTACAAAAGCTTATGAGCAAATAGGAATTAATTATTATTTAGTTAGTGAATATGTAAAAAATAATGATGAAATTAGTGTTGCTTTTACGATTAATTCAAAATTTAGTATAGACCCAGGTGCTTTATACGAAGCTTTAAAAAAGACAGGAGTATATATAATAGATGCTAGAAGAAATCAGAATGAATTTAGTTATGAACTTGATTTTAGTAGAGCAAATATACAAGCTGATTTTGAATTAAATAAAGGCGATTTATTAGAGCTTACTAAACCACTTGATGCGTATTTTATAAAAGTGAATAATATTTCTAAGCTCGTAATTGATAGAAATTTAAATAATATTTGGTATCCAAAGATTGAATTTTTAGATAAGAATTTAAATCTTATTTCAACTTATAAAAGTGAAAATAATTTTAAAGAATTAAATGTAGCAGTTCCTAAAATGTGTGCTTATATGATAGTAGGAGATGCTTTTACGCTAGAAAATATTAGATTAGGATTAAATATAAAGGGAATGTAATGAAAATAGCTTTATTAGGGTATGGAACGGTTGCTAGTGGTGTAGCAAAATTAATCAAAACAAATTCTGAATTAATTCAAAAAAGACTAGGCAAAAAATTAGAAATTTCTTTAGTTTATACAAGAGAGCATAAGGCAAATTGTCCTTATACTCAAACAAGTAATTTTGAAGATATTTTAAATAGCGATTGTGATGTAGTGTGCGAATTAATGGGCGGGACTACATTTGCTTATGAGTGCATTAAAAAAGCTCTTGAAAAAGGAAAACATGTAATAACAGCTAATAAAGCTTTACTTGCTTATTATCGTTACGATATTGAAAATATGCTAAAGCCTAATCAATATTTTGGCTATGAAGCAAGTGTTGCTGGTGGTGTGCCCATTATTAAAATTATCAAAGAAGGTTTAAGTGCGAATAAATTTAATTGTATTAAAGGTATATTAAATGGCACTTCAAATTACATTCTTACAAAAATGCAAAATGAAGGCTTAAGTTATGAAATAGCTTTAAAACAAGCTCAAGAATTAGGCTATGCAGAGGCTGATCCTACATTAGATATTAACGGAATGGACGCAGCACATAAACTAACCATTTTAGCAAGTCTTGCTTATGGAGTTAATATAAAACCTGAAGATATTTTGGTTCAAGGAATTGATAAGATTAGCAATGATGATTTTTATTTTGCTAAAGAATTTGAATTTGGAATTAAGCTTTTAGCAATTGCAAAACAAAATAATGATAAGGTAGAAATTAGAGTTCATCCAACATTAATAGATAAAAATCATATCTTAGCTAGTGTAAATAATTCTATGAATGCTATTTTACTTAATGATAATGCTTTAGGAGAGAGTTTGTATTATGGAGCAGGTGCAGGAAGTCTTGAGACTGCTAGTGCTGTTTTAAGCGATTTAATGCAAATAGCTGATAATAAAACTCGTAAAATGCTAGGATATAATGAATTACCAGTGGTATCTTTAGTATCAACTTGCGATATAACTTCTAAATATTATTTAAGATTAAGTGTAGATGATAAGATAGGTGTTTTAAACAAAATTACAAGTTTAATGAGTAATAATGAAATTAGCATAGATAGTCTAATGCAACGCCCATCAAAAAATCAATCAAGAACGATTTTTATTACAACTCATCTTGCAAATGAAGCAAAAATCAATAAATTATTGCAAGAATTACAAGTTCAAGAATTTGTAAAAGATGAAATTAATTTAATAAGAATAGAAGAATAGTAATTCATTTAATAATTTGGAATATTATTTATAAAAGATAATTTTTATCCCATTTTAAAAAATGGATAAAAAAGCTTTAGGAAAAGGAAAGGTTATGAAAGAAATTTATTTAGACAATAACGCTACTACTATGATAGACCCAAGCGTTTTTGAATTAATGAAGCCGTATTTAGAAAATATATATGGTAATCCAAATTCACTTCATCGCTATGGTCAAGCTACTCATAAAGCATTAAATGATGCTTTAAATAAATTATATAGCGGATTAGGAGCGAGTGATTTAGATGATGTGATTATTACATCTTGTGCTACTGAAAGCATAAACTGGGTTTTAAAAGGAATTTATTTTGATGAGATTTTAAATAAAGATAAAAACGAAATCATTATAAGTGGGGTTGAACACCCAGCAGTTGGTGCAGCCTGTGCTTTTTTAGAAGCTAGATTAGGTGTTAAGGTTAAAACTTTACCTGTAAATAGCGAAGGCACTTGCAATGTTGATGATTTAAAAGCAATGATAAGCGATAAAACAGCACTTGTGAATGTTATGTGGGCAAATAACGAAACAGGAATGATTTTCCCTATTAAGGAATTAGCTCAAGTTGCACATGAGCACGGAGCTTTATTTCACACTGACGCAACCCAAGCAGTTGGTAAAATAAAAGTTGATTTTAGAAGTGCAGGAGTTGATTTTGCGTCATTTTCAGCACACAAATTCCACGGGCCAAAAGGCGTTGGTGGTCTTTATATAAAACAAGGTTTAAAACTTACTTCATTACTTCACGGCGGAGAGCATATGGGTGGTCGTAGAAGTGGGACATTAAATGTAGCTGGAATAGTTGGAATGGCAGAAGCATTAAGACTTGCTAATTTAATGCTTGATTATGAAAATTCTCATATAAGAAGATTAAGAGATAAATTAGAAGATGAGATTTTAACAATTCCTGATGTTAGTGTAGTAGGAAGTAGGGCAAATAGAGTTCCTAATACTATTTTAGCAAGTATTAAGGGTGTTGAAGGTGAAGCGATGCTATGGGATTTAAATAAGGCTGGAATTGCAGCAAGTACAGGAAGTGCTTGTGCTTCTGAAACTCTTGAGAGTAATCCTATTATGGAAGCAATAGGAGCTGAAGCTGATTTAGCTCATACGGCTTTAAGATTAAGTCTTAGTCGTTTTAATACAGAAAGTGAAATTGATTACGCAGCAGAACAAATTAAAGCAGCAGCTAAGCGTTTAAGAGCAATTTCTAGCACTTACGCTTATTCTCCAAGCTGGCTTAAAAAGGATAAATAATGGCAAAAAATAATTTAATAAGTGGTTCAATTTGGGATGAATATTCACAAAAAGTTCAAGATTTAATGAATAATCCAATTCATATGGGTGAGCTTACAGAAGAAGACGCAAAAGCTACTAATACAAGATTAATAGTTGCTGATTTTGGAGCTGAAAGTTGTGGCGATGCTGTTAGGCTTTATTGGTTAGTAGATGAAGCTACTAATATTATTAAGGACGCAAAATTTAAAAGCTTTGGCTGTGGGACTGCAATTGCTAGTAGTGATACAATGGCAGGACTTTGTATAGGTAAAAGTGTTGATGAAGCTGTAAAAATTACAAATATAGATGTGGAATTTGCAATGCGTGATAATCCTGATACTCCTGCAGTTCCACCTCAAAAAATGCATTGCAGTGTAATGGCGTATGATGTTATAAAAGCTGCAGCAGCTCAATATAAAGGTATTAACCCTGAAGATTTTGAAGATGAGATTATAGTTTGTGAATGTGCTAGAGTAAGCCTAAAAACTATTAAAGAAGTAATAAAATTAAATGATTTAAAATCAGTTGAGCAAATTACTCAATATACTAAAGCAGGTGGCTTTTGCAAATCTTGTGTAAGACCTGGTGGTCATGAAAAAAGAGAGTATTATTTGGTTGATATATTGGCTGAAACTAGAGCTGAAATGGATAAAGAACGCTTGAAAAAAGCTAATTTAAGTGATAATTTTGATGATTTAACCGTTGTAAAACAAATTAAAGCAGTTGAAGAATTATTAGATACTGAAATTCGCCCAATGCTACATATGGATGGTGGAGATTTAGAAGTAATTGATATTCAAAAAAGTAGCGATGGAATGTGTGATTTATATATTAGATATCTAGGCGCATGTAGTGGCTGTTCTAGTGGAAGCACTGGGACATTATATGCTATTGAAAATATTCTTCAAGAAAATCTTAGTCCAAACATTAGAGTAATTCCAGTGTGATTACAAAATAGGAAATATTTTTATTTCCTATTTTAATTTTTCTTATTACATATCACTCATAATATTGCTAAAGAATTTAAAATCAAGTATTTTAAGAAGTAGATATATTGCATATAAGTAGCAATTTTTTAAAAATTTACTTGATTATAAAATAGATTAAAGTTTTATATATGGGACTTTAAATAACTTTTAAAAGTATAAAAACTAATATATAAAATTACTTAGAATAATACATATAATTTTAAAAAACTTCATAAAACGCACGAAATTAAATTAGCATTGAAAGTAATTTAAGGTTTTAACTAAATAAACTTAAAAAAAATATTTTATAAAAACTTTTTATAACTCTAATACAACGAAGTTTTAAATTAATTTTTAAAAATAATCTTAATTAAAACCTATAGGCTAAATCTAATATCATATTTAATTATTAAACAAAAAATATTAGATAAACCAAATTTATAAGAAAATAGATTAATTTTGTAATTTATTTTCACTTAATAATCTTGTTAATTCTCCTGCTTTTGCTGGGGTCATTTTTGCTAGTATTGATGATATTTTTTTAGCTTCAAGACTTAAAAATATTTTTATAACTTCTTTTTCATCCATTGTTTCTAAAATAGCCGCTGCTGCTGCATCTTTCATCTTAGCATAGGCATTTGATACTTTATTTATTTTATTTTCTGTAATTTCATTTTTTAATTGTCTAATTTCGGCTAAAATTTTTGCATTATTGTTTCTAATTTCATCTAATTTATCTTGTTCTTTTTTTATCTCTTCTAACATTGCTAAGTTTTTTTCTTCTTTTTCTTTTTGAATAGCTAAAAAGGCAGCTTTATAGCTTTCTAATGCTTGTTTTGCTTCATCTAATTCTTCTATCTTTCTATCCATTTGTATTTGTTGACTAGCAAAATAAGCGCTACAATCTTGTGCGTAAGTAAAAGAGATTAAACTCATAAGAATTAATAATTTTTTCAAGATTTTTCCTTTTTTAACATTGTTATTAAAATACCAATCATAATTAAAGCAAATCCAATTATTTGAACGATTAATAAGCTTGTCCCTAACCATAAATATCCAATAATTGCAGCAGCTAATGGTTCGTTTGATGATATTAGACTAGCTTTACTTGCTCCTATTTCTTGCAAACCAACCATAAAAAAACCAAAAGCCATAGTAGTTCCAACTACAATTACTCCTAACATAGCAAGTATTAATTCTAAATCAATTTGCACTTCAAATTCCCAAATCTTTTGATATAGACAAAAAGCAATTCCTGCAATAATCATAGCAAAACCTAAATTAGGTAAAGGAGAATAAATCATATTAATTTTTCTAGGAATAATTGCATAGCAAACTGCTCCAATTGATGATAAAAAGCATACAATTAAAGCCTTAGTAGATATTACAAATTTATTCAAATCACCATTAGTTGATAGCAAAAAAGCTCCACATAACACACAAATTAAAGCTAGAATTTCATATATGTTAGGAAATCTTTTTTGTTCAAAACATACGATTAGCACTATAAAAACAGGGGCTGTATATTGAATTACGGTAGCAATTGCAGCATTGCTTAATTCAATTCCGTAAAAGTATGTATATTGACACATAAAAATGCCGAAAAATGAAAATATTAATAATGTAAATAGGTGTTTTGTGTTTTTAAAAATTAAAAAATTAATTTTGATTTTTCTTACTAAACAAAATAAAAGCATTAATATTCCAGCAAATAATAATCTTAAAGGCACTAGAAAATCAGCATTTAAGCCTTTTTTTAAGAATATAAATTCTCCACAAACACCACTAAATCCCCAGCAAATTCCACCTAAAAAAACTAAAATTACCCCATAATTTTTACTCATATTAATCCTTTAGGCAATTATAGTTTAAATGCTATTTTATTTGCTTAATTTTTTAGATTAATTAATTTATTTTACTAAACACTTAAAGTAATTATAAATTAAATATATAGTATATATTTTATAATAATAATTATTAGAATTTAAAATAATTTTTCAGTTTATTTTAAAATTAAATAATTAAAATAAAAATATAATTTTAATTTAAGGAGATTAAGATGAAAGTCTTAAAAAAAGTTTCAAGTTCATTGGTTTTAGCTACTATGCTAATGGGGGGGGTAATTTATTTGCTTTAAGCGAAGGTAATGAATACATTACATTAAGCACTCCTATCCCAAATGCTCAAAATTCAGTTTATGAAGTATGGTCTTATAGATGCACACATTGCTATTCACATCATAAAGCAAAAACTATGGAAAAAATCCAAGCTGCATTCCCTGATGTAAAAGTTGGATATTTATTAGTAAAAACTATGGGAGATTATGGCAAGCAAGCTGCTGAAGTTTTAGCTTATGCACAAAATGAAGATGAAAAAGCAGGAAGAAAAGTTGCTGACGCACATAGCTTACACCATAAAGTAAGTGATGCTTATTTTTCAGCTTATTTTAAGAAAAATCAAAGATGGGGAAATGGTGCTGAGCCAGATAAATTTTATGAAACAGGTCTAAAAGCTTTAGGAATTGATAAAGCAAAATTAGATGAGTTTTTGGCTACTCCTAAGGCTCAAGAAATCATTGCTTCTTATGAAATCGCTGATCCTATTTCAAAGAATTTCGGAACTCCAGGTTTTGTAGTTAATGGGAAATATGAAGTAAATATTTCAAAAATTGGCTCACCTGAAGCTTTAGTTGAGGTTATTAAAGAATTACTTAGTATGTAAGGAGTTTTGCTATGAAGCTTCTTAATAAATTAACAAGCCTACAAGAAGGTAGGCTTTTATGGATATTAATGGTTATTGTTACACTAGGTCTTACTTGTGTAGCACATTATTTCTTTCAAGATTATTTATATATGCAGCCTTGCGAACAATGCGTATATATTAGATATGCAATGATAGTAATGGCAATAGGTGGCATAATAGCAGCTATTTATCCACATCAACTAACTAGAATTATTGGATATACTTTAGGTTTTTATGGTTGTTTAATAGGTTTTGGATTTTGTATAACTTTAAATGAAATTCACGAAGCAGTGCATAATGCAAATGCTTTTGGTGGAGTGCAAGGTTGTAGAGAAATTCCAATATATCCTTTTGCATTGCCTTTACACGAATTAGCACCAGGCTGGTTTTTACCTACTGGAGAATGTGGTCTTGATAATCCTATCGTGCCTGAAGATGCTTATGCTACTTTAAGTTCTTTTCAGCAATTTTTTGTAGGAACTGAAGCGGGTGATTTTGAAGATGGATTTTATTCGCAAGGTTGGTATTTAATACCTAGTTTACATTTTATGAATATGGCAATTGCATGTTTATTATGCTTTGTATGTTGTTTTATTGCACTTTTAGCAATGTTTATAGGTTTTATATCAAAACCTTGCAAATGTGCAAAAATTGGTGCTATTATTGTAATAGCTATTACTTTGATTTTATTTTTTAGTGGAAATGCTATTAAAGCAGCAAAAATTGCTTCAATGGCAGCTGGAATTTGAATATATTAATTTTTTAAAGGAGATTAAAATGAAAAAGGTATTGAGTTTATTTGCAGCGGCTGCAATTCTTTCAACAAGTGCTTATGCTATAGGTGGTGCTAGTGGTGCTAAGACTGATTATCACAAACAAGGCAAAATCGGTGAATTAGTAATGAACCCTTATAAAATCGCTCCCCTTACTGCAGTTATTAAAAATGGTGGTTATAAATTAAGCGATGTTAGCGTTGAAATTGTTCCTAAGGAAAACGGAGTTCCTTTAAAATATAATGTTGCTAATAAATTTTTATTAACTCACGGCGGAATTCCAGTTTTTGGACTATATCCTAATTATTATAATACGGTTAAGGTTAGCTATACAAAAGAAGCAAATGGCAAAAAAGAAAGAGTAGAAAACGAAGTTTATGAAATGTATGCTAGTGCTATTTATGTAGAAGCTAGTGGAATTAAATTCCAAAAAGCTGCATTATTTAGTGAAGCTAAAGTAAATAAAGTTGATCCAGAATTTAAAGATAGACTTTATTTTGTAAATAATATTGAAGAAAAAAGTGGAGCAGGAACTAAAGTAGTATGGAATAACCCAACAGGTGGGGCATTAGAATGGAATTACTATCCGCAAAACTTTATCATTGATACAACAGGAGAAGTTAGATGGTATATGCTAGCTACTCCAATTTATGACCTTGATAGCTCAACTATGGCTGGTGTTATGATGGGCTTTAAACAAGATACTGATGGTGCTTTAGTTTGGGGATATGGTCAAAGATATGCAAAATACGACATAATGGGAAGAGAGATTTTCAATCGTCGCTTACCTGCAAACTATATTGACTATTCACACCAACTTGATGTTGCAGCTAATGGAAATTATTTTTTAAGAGTTGCTAGTGCAAATACACTTCGCCCTGATGGTAAAAATGTAAGAACGGTAAGAGATGTTATCGTAGAAATTGATAGGGATGGTAATGTGGTTGATGATTGGAGATTATACGAAATACTTGACCCATATAGAGATATAGCATTAAAAGTTCTTGACCAAGGTGCGGTATGTTTAAATATTGATGCAAATAAAGCAGGTCAAACTTTAAGTGCTGAAGAATTAGCAAAACTTGATAGTAGTGATAAGTTTGGAGATATTGTTGGAACTGGAGCAGGTCGCAACTGGGCTCATGTAAATAGCGTTAGTTATGACCCAAGTGATGATAGTATTATCATTTCATCTCGCCATCAAAATGCGGTTGTAAAAATTGGTCGTGATAAAAAAATCAAGTGGATTTTAGGTGCTCACAAAGGTTGGAAAGATGAGTTTAAAAAATACTTATTACAACCTGTAGATAATAAAGGTAAAAAAATTGAGTGTGATGATGAATATAGTAAATGTCCAGGATATGAAAATCCTGAAGGCGGATTTGACTTCACTTGGACTCAACACACAGCTTATAGAATTCATGAATTAAGTAAAAAAGGTGTTACTTATATAACCGTATTTGATAACGGAGATAGTCGTGGTATGGAACAACCTGCGTTTCCAACTGATAAATACTCTCGTGCAGTTGTTTATAAAATAGATGAGAAAAAAATGAGCGTTGAACAAGTTTGGGAATATGGCAAACAAAGAGGTCATGAATGGTATAGCCCTGTAACTTCTCTAGCTCAATATAATGCAGATAAGAACTCAATTTTTGCATATTCAGCTACTGCTGGAGCTAATTTTGATTTAGCAAATGGAGCATTCACTTCAGCACCAAATCCATACATTATGGAATTTAAATATGGCTCAACCACTCCTAGCGTTGAAATCCAATTAAAAGATACAACAGGCTATCAAGCGTGGCCGTTTGATTTAGGCAAAGCACTTAGTAAATAAGTAAAAAAGAACTAGAATTATTTCTAGTTCTTTAAATTCTTAATAAAATGTATAACAATACTTAAGGCTTTTTTGCAATCTTCTTGCTCTCCTAAGCCGCAAGATTTTTTAAAATATTTAAACGCTTTAAATAAATTATTATGTTTTACATACAAAATAGCTATATTTTTACAAGAAATCGCATTATCCATATTACAAGCTTTTAAATGATTTTCAAAACCTAATTTTTCGTTTTTCATCTTATCATTATATAAATATAATTGCCCTAAATTAAAGCAAGAATTCTGGTCATTTAACTTGCAATAATGTTCAAATATTTTAGCGGTTCTATCTAAGTTAGTATTTGTATTTATATATACGAAGGCTAATTGCATACAAGCATCTTTTATATTTGCTTTACAACCTTTAAATAAGTATGGTTCTGCTTTAATATCATCTTTTAAAGTATTAGAATAAAATATACCTAAATTCCCACAAGAAATTCCATCATTATTATTATACTCACAAGATAATTTATAATAATATTCAGCCTTTTGTAAGCTATCTGGATTGTTTTCTTCATTATAAATAGTTGCTAAATTATTACAAGCTTTATATGATTTTTCATTACAAGAGATTATGTATAGTTCTTTTGCTTTTTCTAAATCACATTCAACGCCTAAGCATTTGTGATATTTTAAAGCTTCTTTATAATAATCTTGCGAAAAAGCAATTACGCTAATTAATGCGATTAATAATATTTTTTTCATTTTTTCTCCTTTTATGTTTTGAGTTATTATTGATTTAAATAATTAAAATAGCAAATATATTATTTTAAAATCACTTTTTTGTATTTAATTGCTTTTGTAATTAAAAATGTGTATAAACTACACACTTTTTGAATTTTTTTACAAAAAGTTATTAAAAATGTTAAAAATTATTTTAAAATGAGCTTTTTAAAATTAATCAAAGGATTATTATGAGAACGCAAAACAACTCATTTTCGCTTGTTATTTTAACAGCGTTATTTTTTATGATGGGCTTTTTAACCGTTTTAAACGATATTTTAATCCCACATCTTAAAGAACTTTTTGAATTAACTTATTTTCAATCATCTTTAGTTCAATTTTGCTTTTTTGGAGCGTATTTTATAACTTCTGCATTTTTTGGTAAGCTAATTCAAAAAATTGGCTATCAAAATGGTGTTGTAGGTGGATTTTTATTAGCCGCATTAGGTGCTATTTTATTCTATCCTGCAGCAGGAACTCATAGTTATGCTATATTTTTAGGTGCTTTATTTGTTTTAGCTAGTGGGGTAGTGTTACTTCAAGTTACAGGAAATCCTTTCGTTACTTTATTATCACCTAGTGGTAAAGAAGCAAGAAATTTAGCTTTAGTTCAAGCATTTAATTCACTTGGAACAACCGTTGGACCATTTTTTGGCGGTTTATTTATTTTAAGCTCAACAGCTAATTTAAGTTTAGAAGAAAAAATAAGTTCAGTTCAATTACCTTATTTAGGAATTGCGGTTGCGCTAATTGTTTTAGGAATTTTTGTAAAGTTTTTCATAAAATTACCTGATGTAAGAATTACGGCAGAAGAAATCAGCGAAAACGCACACGATACAAGAACAAGTGCTTGGCAATATAAACACTTAGTTTTAGGTGCTTTTGGTATTTTTTGTTATGTTGGTGCTGAAGTTGCTATCGGCTCATTTTTAATTCTTTATTTAATGCCTATTTTAAATATCACTCAAGTAGAAGGTGCTAGTATGATAGCTTATTATTGGGGTGGTGCTATGGTAGGTCGCTTTATTGGAAGTTATTTAATGAATTATATTAAACCTGCTTATTGTTTAGCATTTAATGCAATTGTTGCGATGGTGCTTTTATTGTGTGCTATTTTAATTGGTGGAGAATTGGGTGCTTATGCGGTTTTAGGTGTTGGATTTTTTAACTCTATTATGTTTCCAACTATTTTTTCACTTGCTACAAATGGACTTGGTCGCTGCACCTCTCAAGCTTCAGGAATTATTTGTATAGCAATCGTTGGTGGAGCTATTATTCCTCCTATTCAAGGATTACTTGCTGATAATTGTGATTTGCATATATCTTTTATTATTCCTGCGATTTGCTATTTATATATTTTATTCTTTGCTATTAAAGGCTATAAATGTAAATAAGAATTTGAATTCAGATTTTTCTGAATTCAAATCTTAAATCTTAACCATAAAAATCCAAGCACAGCAGAACAACAACTAGCACTTAAAACTGCTAATTTTGCACTATTAAAAATTGCTTCATTTCCTTCAAAAACTAATGTATTTATAAAAAAGCTCATTGTAAAGCCAATTCCTGTTAATATACTAGCTCCGTATAAAATCTTTTTGCTAGATGGTAAGGTTGCACCTAGTTTATTAGCAAGTAAGCAAAAACTAAATACTCCTAATTGCTTTCCAATAAATAAACCAAAAAATATTCCAAAAAATACACTATTTAAATTGTCTAAATTAAACTCAAGCAATACCCCAGCATTAAATAAGGCAAATATAGGCAATATTGCATAATTTACATAAGGGGTTAAATCGTGCATAATTTGCTCTAAAAATTCTTTATTGTCTTTAGTATGTAAAGGGATAAAAAATGCACAAAGCATTCCAGCTAAAGTAGTATGAACCCCACTTTCTAAAACACAAACCCAAATAAAAGCACCTACTATTAAATAAAACATTTTGTAAGTGCAATGGAAAATATTTAATATAAATAATAACCCAACACCAATAGAGCCTAAAACAAGAGAAATATATAAAAGGTCATTTGTATAAAATATCGCAATTATAATAATTGCAGCAATATCATCAAATATTGCAAGGCTTAATAAAAATACTCTTACACTATTTGGAACATAGTTTTTTAGCATTAATAAAATAGCAATAGCAAACGCTGTATCAGTTCCTGTTGGAATTGCAAATCCACTTAATCTATAAGTATCAAAAAAATTAAATATAGAATATATTAAAGCAGGAACCATAATTCCACCTAAAGCACCAGCAAGTGGTAATAATCTTTTGCTATTTGTATTTAGTTCTCCGCATAGAATTTCTTTTTTTACTTCAAGTCCAATCCAAAAGAAAAATATAGCAACCAATCCATCATTTACCCATAAAAATAATGGTTTGCTTAAAGAATAATCTAAAAAGCTAACAGATGCTCTAGCTTCTAAACAAGCATTGTAAAATTCACTAAATGAAGAATTTTTTAAAAATATTGCTAAAAATGTCATAAATAATAATAAAAATGCAGGTAAAAGTTCGTTGTTTTTGATTTTTGATAACATTTCTCTCCTTTTAAATAAATTAAATAAAACATTCTTAGTAAAAAATGCTTGATTTAAAGAATTATAAAGGTTTTAAAAGCGATATTTACTCTGATAATAATTAAAAAAAATAAATAAAAGTTTATAAAAGATAATAATTTTTATTATTTAATAATTTAAAAATAAAATTAAAATTCCTATTTTAAATTCTTGCATTTAAAATAGGATATTTGAATTATTTTGTTGTATCTGGAAGTTTTTCAATATAAAGGCTAGTTGAAGGGAAAGCAAAACTTAGACCATTTTTCTCAACTATTTTCATAATTTCCATTAATATTTTGCTTTTTTCATCATAATATTGTTTAGCACTAACGCTTTTTATATAAAAGTATAGCTCTACATTGATACTACTTGCAGCAAAATCATCTAGCCAAACATAAATTGATGATTTAAAGCCTTCTAAATCATTGACAGAAATTAAATTTTGTTTGTAATAATTTTTGTTTTTGTGTTGAAATACATCATCGTTTTCGTTAGCTATTATATTATTACTTGTCAGCAATTCTTTTATATCGTTTATAAAATTTTGTATTTGCTCTGTGCTTGCATCGTATGTCAAGCCAACGCTCATTCTTACTCTTCTACCATATTTTCTTTTTGAATAATTTTTTATATTTCCATTTAATATCGTAGAATTTGGGATAAATACTAAGCAGTTATCAAAGGTTCTTATGGTTGTTTTTCTAAGACCTGTTTCAACTATTGTTCCTTCTATTCCGTTAATTTCTACCCAATCACTTTGAGAAAATGAATTATCAAATAACATTAAAACAGAAGCAAAAAAGTTAGCGATAATATCTTTTGCAGCAAGTGCAACTGCTAAACCACCAATACCTAATGAAGCAATAATTGCTGAAATATCAAAACCTAATTTAGCAAGTATGATTAATATAGCTATGAAGACTATTATAAAATATAGTATTTTTAGCATAAGATTTATTATTTCTTTTTTACCGCTTCTTTTAGCAATTTTTGAAATAATTATTACTCCGTATCCATCTAAGATAGTTATTAATAACCAAGTAAATGCCATAGTATTAATAATGCCAAATAGCGTTAGTATAAGTGTCATAATTGGAGCAGGATAGAACGCTATTAGAAAACATAACCATAAACCATATATATAAAATAAAGCAATTAATGGTTTTGTTGATTTTTGCAATAATTGCAATGAATGATCATCATGGTTTTTCTTAAATACTCTTAAAATTATTGTAAAAATTATTTTAAGAACTAATTTTTTTAATAAAAATATAAATAGCATTATAAGAGTGCATATTATCACTTTACCAGGATTTATATAATTATTGACTTCTTCTGGAAAATATGAATTAAATTTGCTTAAAAATTTATTAGTATCTAGTTGCTTAAAAATATCATTAGTAGTAAATATATCTGTATTTAGTCTAAGATATGTTAAAAGTTCTACATAAGAATTGATTTTAATTTTTACTTCTTGATTATCACTTGTATAATTACTAATCGTTTTTATGCGTTCATCTATTAGATTTTTTAAATCTGTTTTATGCTCTTCTTTAGAATTTAGATAAGAAATAATTTCTAATAAACATTCATAAAAATTTTGTTCTACTGCTTGTAAAATTTTATCATTATTAGTTTTTTTAATATCTTTTAATATGTTTTTGTCTAAATTCTCTGGTGTAATTAGGGTTGGAAATACTGCTAGTATTTGATTTTTTTCATTTTTTAATTCTTTGATTTCAGAATTTATTTTGAGTTTATTTTGGCTGTTTTCATCTTTTTCATCAGCTAAAAATTTATTTAATTCTTCTATTTTTATGTTTTTAGTAGAAAAATTATCAATATTATTTAATAGCTCATTAGAATATAAAAAAACCCCAAATAATAGTATAAATAAAATTCTCATTTAATATCCTTTAATGGCTTAAAGTGTCCGTCATTAGGGCAGTATTCATAGATTTCTCCTGTTTCTATTAAAAAATACCAAGCTCTAATTTTTAATTTATTCTCATCAATTCTTTTTTGAACTTCAGGATAGCCTAATAAATTCTCATAGCTATTTAAAATATTTGCTTTTTCTATCATCCAAGACCTTAATGCGTATTGACCTTCGTAGTGGTTTAGTTCTAATGTAAAATCAACTTGTTGTTTAATATCATCAATTAAAGAAACCCATTTTTTTACGTTAGGTAAAAGTTCTGCTTTTTTACTAGGAATATCTTTACATCCACCGCAGTTGCTATGCCCACATATTATTACATTTTCAACATTTAACGCATATAAAGCATATTCAATAGCTGAAGTTGTTGCTAAATATTCATCTTTTACACGATATGGTGGGATAATATTTGCTATATTTCTTACAACAAATAATTCTCCTGGAACTGTTGAAGTTATTAGATTAGGAATTACTCTTGAATCAGCACAACCTATAAATAATGTATGTGGATTTTGCTCTTCTTTTAAGTCTTTAAATAAGTCTTTATGTTCTAAAAACCCTTCTTGCATAAATTGCAATGCGCCTTTTATTAATTTATCCATTTTTTATCCTTGTTAAAAAGCGAAATTATATAAAAAAATTTCAATGAGATATTAACTAACTTAGTTATAATCAAGTGCATTTAATAATAACAAGGAGACAATTATGAGTTTATACGAAAGAACTCGCACTAGTTCAGCAATTCGCTCAGATGCTGCTATTTTTGTAAGAGATACATATATGTATTTTGCACTTTCACTAGTTGCAGCTACTTTAGGAGCTTATTTAGGTGCTACTTATTTAGCTAGTTTTTTAGTTGGCAATATTTGGGCTAGTATAGGAACGCTTATAGTAGAAATTGCCTTAATTATGATATTAAATAGAAAAAGTGAGGTAACTAATGGTGCTATTGCTATGCTATTTGCATTTGCATTTATTAGTGGATTAAGCCTTACTGGAATTATTTATATTACTTTACAAAGTCAAGCAGGTGCTACAATTATTGCTCAAGCTTTATTCTTAACAACTTTAGCTTTTGCAGGTCTTAGTGTTTTTGCATTTACAACCAAAAGAGATTTTAGCGTTTTTGCTAAAGGATTTTTTATAGTTTTATTAATTATGATAGGTGCGTCTTTATTAAATCTATTTTTCCAAAGCCACCTTTTACATTTAATAGTTTCTTGTGTTGGAGCAATAGTATTTAGCTTCTTTATCATTTATGATACTCAAATGATAATTCGTGGAGCTTATCAAACACCAATTCAAGGTGCAATTGCTTTATACCTTGACTTTATTAATTTATTTATATCTTTATTAAATATCTTAAGAAGCATTAGAGACTAATTTTTAAGCCTTCAATTTTGAAGGCTTTAACTTATTTTAAATTTTATAACATATAATACAAACTTTATTTTTAAACGAAAGAAGTAATATGAACACAATTTTTATCGCAATTCAATTTATTTTAGTAGTTATTATTTGTGCTTGCGTTCTTATGCAAAAAAGCTCAAGTATAGGCTTAGGTGCTTATAGTGGTTCTAATGAGAGCTTATTTGGAGCTAAAGGTCCTGCTGGTTTTTTAGCAAAATTTACTTTTATTATAGGAGTTTTGCTAGTAGCTAATACTATTTATTTAAGCTATAGTTATAACACTAAAACTAGTGAAAGTCTAGTAAATAAACTAGAAAATGCTAGCAAACAACTTAATGACACTAATCAGCCTAAAGCATTACCAGAATCAATTAAATAAAAGGAATACTAATGTTAAATGATATTTATTCAAAACAAAAAGAACAAAACGAAAAAGCTCACAATTCTTTAAAAAAAGATTTTATGACTTTAAGAACAGGTAAAGTAAATATTTCTATATTAGATAATGTTTTTGTAGATTATTATGGAACTCCAACTCCATTAAATCAAGTTGCAACCGTGTTAGCAACTGATGCAACGACAATTACTATTAGTCCTTGGGAAAAATCTATGATTAAGGCTATAGACACTGCTATAAAAGCAGCAAATATCGGTGTAAATCCTAATGCTGATGCTGATGGAGTTAAATTATTTTTCCCACCAATGACTAAAGAGCAAAGAGAAGAAAATGCTAAAGCTGCAAAAGCAATGGGAGAAAAATGCAAAGTAGCTATTAGAAATATCAGAAAAGACGCTAATGATGCTGTAAAAAAATTAGAAAAAGATAAAGCAGTAAGCGAAGATGAAGCTAAAAAAGCTTACGATGAAGTTCAAAAATTAACAGATGCGGCAATAGCTAAGACTGATGAATTAGTTAAAGAAAAAGAAACACAATTACTTAAAGTTTAAAAATGGCAAAGGCTAAGGTAAGTTTAGCTAGCCTTTATGATAAATTAAAAGCTGGCATTGTTGATATGTTTATGATAATGATGCCAATACAATACTTCACTACCTATATCTTAGTAGGTAGTGCTAGTGAGTATAGACAAAATCAATCTTTTATATTATTTGCAACCATTACTTATCTTTTAGTTTTATTTTTACTTTTATTTTTTAAAGGTCAGAGTTTAGGGTATAAATATTTAGGTTTGCATTTAAGAAATAAAAATGGTAAAAAAGCAAGTTTATTTCAAGTTTTTATTAGATTGGTATTGTTTGTGCTTACATTTTCTTTATTATTTGGTATTTTATTTCCATTTTTTAGAAAAGATAGGCAATATATACACGATTTATTTTCAAACACTTTAGTCCTTAAGGAGAACAAATGATGGATAGAAAAAGAATTTATAATCCACAAAGTAATGAAGATTTAACATCAAGAAGAGTATTTGGTGGAAATCCACAAGGTATATTAAATTTTACAAAAGCAAAATATGAGTGGGCTTTAAAATTATGGGATTTAATGGAAGCTAATACTTGGTTTCCTAGAGAAGTTGATACTACAAAAGATGCACTTGATTATAAATGTAATTTAACTTCAAGTGAAAAAAGAATGTATGATTTAGTATGGAGCCAACTAATTTCTATGGATAGTTTTCAAACCAATAACCTTGCTGATAATATCAACCCTTATATAACAGCTCCAGAGATTAATGCAGTATTAGCAAGACAAGCTTACGAAGAAGCAAATCATTCAAAAAGCTATGCGGTAATGGTTGAAGCTATTTGTGATGACACTGATTTAATATATGAAATGGAAAAGCACGATGCTACTTTAAGAAAGAAAAATGATTTTATTTCAAGTTTATATGAAGAACTTGCAGGAGATGTAACTGATGAAAAGTTACTATATGCAATGGTTGCTAATCAAATTCTAGAAGGAATTTATTTTTATAGTGGTTTTACTGCAATTTATGCACTAGCTCGTGCAGGTAAAATGCTAGGTTCTGCTCAAATGGTTAGATTTATTCAAAGAGATGAAATCACTCACTTATTGTTGTTTCAAAATATGATTAATTCAGTTAGAAAAGAAAGAACTGATTTATTTAATGAAAAAACAATTGCTAAAATTTATGAAATGTTTGAAAGAGCTGCAGAGCTTGAAATTGAATGGGGTAAATACATTACTCAAAATCAAATTATGGGCTTTACTGATGATATAATTACTGAATATATTCATTATTTAGTAGATTTAAGACTTAGCTCAATCGGACTTGATAAAAAATATAATGCAAAACATCCTATTAAATGGGTTGATGACTTTTCTAAATTTAACGACCAAAAGAGTAACTTTTTTGAAAGTAAAGTTACAAATTATAGTAAAGGAAGCTTGAGTTTTGATGATTTTTAAGGATATTTACGAACAGCAAAAATGTGCTAGACTTGCTGAAAATATTGCAAATGAAGTTAATATTAGCAATGAGATTAAACAAGCATTTGCTAATACACCAAGAGAAATTTTTATGCCTATGAGTAATTTTGCTTATGAGCTTCACGCAATGCCGCTTAGCTCAAATCAATGGATTAGCTCACCAATTACCGTTGCAAAGATGACAGCAGCACTAGAGCCTGTTGGTGCTGATAGTGTGCTTGAGATTGGTTGTGGTAGTGGGTATCAAGCCGCACTTTTGAGTAATCTTATTAGAAGAGTTTTTTCTCTTGAGAGAATAAAGGAATTATCAAATAAAGCAATAAAAAATCTTGATACAATCAAGGCAAATGTATATGTTCGCCACGCCGATGGAAATAATGGGCTTAAAAATTATGCACCTTATGAGAGAATTTTACTATCTGCATATACAAATAAAGTTCCTGATGTATTATTTACTCAACTTGAAGTTGGTGGAATTTTAGTAGCTCCTGTTGGAAATGAAAATAAACAATATATTACTAAGTATATTAAGCATAAAGATAGAATAGAAGAAATCATTCTTGATTCTTGCACTTTTGTTCCTATGTTAAGTGGTGTTGAATAATAATTTAACACCACTTTTTTAATTGATATTGGTTTTTATTAAAATAATATTTTAAATTCTATTTAAATTATAAAAAATTACTTAATAAGGTAAAAATTATCCTTTGTAAAGAAAAATTAATTTTAAAAATATATAATCAAAGTTTTATTTAAAAATTAAGGACAAATTGAGTCAATGAATAAGGTTTTCTTATCATTTGTTGTTAGTGGTAGCTTACTAGCATCAAATTATAAGCTAGTTCCATTGAGTGCTGATGGAGTAGCTTTATCTAGCTCAAATTTAGCAAAGAGTTTTAGTGCCGATGCGGCTTTTATAAATCCAGCAAATATGGGATTTTTAGGACAAAATCCACAATTACATTTTAGTTCAAATTTCTATAATGTAGCTGGTTCAAGATTTACAAATGAATTAAGTACTGGTATAGATGGCGAGCCATATTACAATGCCACTAATGCACACGGAAAAGAGTTTTCGTTTTTTTTACCAACTATCGCATTTGTTTATCCTATAAATGAAAAACATTTTTTAGGTGCAGCTGCTTATACTGATTTTGCTGCTGTTTATGGTTGGAATAGTGATTATGCAAAATCTCTTGCTGATACTATGGATATTCGTGGTGGAACTGCAGCTATTTCTTATGCTTATAAGCCTATTGATGAATTAAGTTTAGGTGCAAGTTTAACGGCTAATCATACTAAATTAAAATTTAATCTTGTAAAAGATAATGCAAAAAATCCTAGATATATTTTTCCTAACAATAAAGATACTTGGGTTGATAATAAAGGAAATACGCTTCGTAAGTCTTGGGTTTATGATGGCAATGCTAAGGCTGATAATGGTTATAAATTTGGATATAAATTAGCTTTAACTTATGTTCCTAAGTATTTTGATGAAAAATTAAGATTTTCTTTACTTTATAATTCTTCTTATAAAAATGAGTTTGAAGGTAATATGAATTTTAGGTTTTCAAAATTTGGTATGTTAGATTTTGCAAGTGCTTTACTAAATCCTTTAGTAACACCAATTAACAATCCAAAAAGTCCTGCTAATGGCTATAATACGCTACAATTACTGGATATGAGTTTAAAGTCTAATCCAGCACTTTTAAATAATAGTAAATATCAAGAATTATTAGGAATGATTGCTGGTTTTGGAAGTTTGACAAATGATATAATGAATGGAAATTATGATAAAAGTGTGAATTATAATGGCTATGCAAGTGCTAATTTCTTATATCCTGCTAATGCAAATTTTGGTATTGCTTATGAGTATGGAAAACATGAATTTATGTTTAATATGGGAAGAACATTTTGGAGCAAGGCAAAAACATTAGATTTAAAAATAAATGCACCACAAATGCCAGAACAATTAACTAAATTAGCTGGTGCAGTAGGAGCGACTTGTGCTGGCTTAGATCCTGCAACAATGACACCTACTGGAATGAAAGTATCTTGCTCAAGTGTTGAAGATTTAAATAAAGTTGTTATGAGTTTAATAAAACAATTAGGTTTTAGCGAAAAAGATACTCAAGCAATACAAGATTATTTCTTGGCATCATTTTTACAAAATAGTTTAGATCAAGGTTGGAGAGATACAACATTGTTTAGTTTTGGTTATAGGTATAATTATGATAAAGAATTATCATTTATGTTAGGTTTTTCTACAGAAGATAGTCCGGTAAGACGCGAAAAAATAAGCTTTTTAGCAAAAGATAGTAGAATGTATATGTATTCTTTAGGACTTGAATACAGATTAAATAAAAACCTAAAAGTAACAGGAGCAGGAGCATACCAACACTATGCTGATGTTAGAGTAGATAATATTACTGATAATATTTTATTACAAACCAAAGGTAAGTTTTCAAATCAATCAAATCAGATTGTAAATGTTGGTATAAATTATGAGTTTTAATTAAAGGATATTAATGCAAAATTATTATGAATACTTAGAGCATTACTCAAACCTAAGTAGAGTTGCTATTTTTGATGCAAATGGAAAAATAAGTTTTAAAGAGTTGAAAAATCATGTAGATAAAATGATAGCTTTTTTACAAAATCAAGGCGTTAAAAGTGGTGACAATGTAGCTTTTATTATGAGTAATTGCAAAGAATTTATGATTTTATATTTTGCAATAGCATCTTTAAAAGCAGTCGCAGTTCCTATTAATACTATGCTAAAATGTGAAGAATATGAGTATATTATTAAAGACTGCGATGCAAAATTATTAATAGTTTCAAAAGATATTAAAGAAGCTGCTGAATTAGCTAATGAATTTAAAGATATTTTAATATACCATTCTTTTGATGACAATTTAAAAGATGGATATTTGGCAAGTTATTTAGATTATGCACCCGTTTATAATTTTAAGTGTGAAGCTAGTATTGATGATAGCGTTCATATAATATACACTTCAGGAACCACAGGTCTTCCTAAAGGAGTTTTATTAAGTTATAAAAATATTTTATCAAATATCAAATCAGCTCAATATGATTTTAAAATCAAATCATCAGATAGAGCCATAGCGTATTTACCTATGTTTCATAGTTTTACTTTAACAGCAGTTTGTTTATTACCTTTACTTTCGGGTTGTTCGCTTGTAATTGAGCGTTCTGTTTTACCTTTTTCAAATGTTATAAAACAAATTCTATTAAAAAGAGTTACGATATTATTTTCAGTTCCCGTGATACTAAATGCTTTATTAAAAGCAAAGTTACCTTGGTATTTTATGTGGTTTCATAAAATTAGAATTATAGTATCAGGCTCTAGTGCCTTAAGTGAAGGAACTCTTAAAGCCTATAAAGAAAAATTTAAAAGAACTGCAGTTTTAGAAGGTTATGGATTAAGCGAATGTTCTCCTATAGTTGCAGTAAATCGTGTAGATAAGCAAAAGGTTAATTCAGTAGGTTTGCCATTACACGGATATAAAGTAAAAGTTGTAGATGATGATTTAAAAGAATTGCCTATCGGAGAAATAGGAGAGTTAATTGTAAAAGGTGATTGTGTAATGCAAGGTTATTACAATAAACCTGAGCTTACTAATGAAGTAATAGAAGGCGAATGGCTTAAAACAGGTGATATTGCAAGACTTGATGAAGATGGATTTATTTATATAGTAGATAGGAAAAAAGACATAATAATTGCAAAAGGAATGAATATATATCCAAGAGAAATTGAAGATATTATTATGCAATTAGATGAAGTTGATTCTTGTGCTGTTATAGGTGTTAAGGATAGTGAGTTAGATGAAAGCGTTGTTGCTTATGTTTGTTTAAAAGAAGGTGCTACACTAAACGCTCAAGAAATTCAAAAGTATCTTAAAAAGTATTTAGCAAATTATAAAGTTCCTAAAACTATAATTTTTAAGTGCGAATTACCAAAAAATGCTGCTGGAAAAGTATTGAAAAAAGAATTAAAAAAAGAGTTAGAAATTGGAAAAAATTAAAGAGTTTTTAAGTAATAATTACGAAGAGAGTTTTTTATATTTAAAGTTATTAAATCAAGGTCTATCTAAAGAAGCGTGCATTATATTAAGAACAATGCTAAATAAAACTATAAAATCTCGTTTCGGGATAAAGTTTCATAGTATTGTAGAAGATGCTTTTAATGTTAATACTACCGCTCAAATGGTTTCATATTTACCAAATTTCGTTGAGCTATATGAGAAAAAATTTATTCAAGAAGCAAGCGGAAAGCAGTTTAATTATAAAGATAATGCAGGGCTTATTTTATTTCAATCAATAGCACTTACAAGATATGCTCATGTATTTTTTAACCTTGCTAATGAATTTGATGGGGCAAGATTAATTAGTGATAATGAATTAGAAGAATATAAACATAAGCCTTATACTGATTTAAGCGTTTATTTAAATGATTGCTTTGATATGATTGATGCTAGGATCAAATTAGAGTTTTTAACATCGGATTTAAGACTTGATTTGATTAATACAAGGCTTAAAAATAGCCCAAAATTTCATAATCCTTTTAATGAAATTATGAAAGATTATGATTTGAGTGCTGAAGAAACTCTTATATTAATGGCTTTATTAAAAGAAGAATTAACAGGCTCTAAAAAACCACTTCATTATGAAGAATTATTAAGCATAATTAACCCTTATCAATTAGAAAAGATTAGAAATTATGAATTGTTAAGTGATGATTCTAAGTTGCTTAGCAATGAATTAATTGAATATGTTGGTAATGATAATAGATTTATTATAAGTGATAATGCTTTAAAATACTTTTTCCCAAATAAAGGCGAAAATATTAAAGCTATTGTAGAAGAATTAAATTTCTTTGAATATTTAGAAATAAATGAAATAGATTTAATAGTTAGTAAAGATATTAGCGATTTAGCAACAAGTCTTAAAAAACGCTCAACCAAAAGTGTGGCAAAAAGATTGAAAGATTGGGGCATAGTAAAAGATGATGTTTTAAGAGCTAATATAATTTTTTATGGACCTCCAGGCACGGGTAAGACTATGAGTGCTAGTTATTTAGCAAAAACTTTAAAAAGAGAAATTATCACACTAGATTGTTCTAAAGTATTAGATAAATATGTAGGAGAGAGTGAGAAAAATGTTCGTGCTATTTTTGATAATTATAAAATAATTAGCAAAAGTGTTAAAACTCCGCCTATTTTATTATTAAACGAGGCTGATCAATTCTTAAGCACTAGAAGTGTAGCAAGTCACGGAAGTGAATTAATGCATAATCAAATGCAAAATATTTTCTTAGAACAACTAGAAAAATTTGATGGCATTGTAATAGCTACAACTAACTTTTTAGATAGTTTAGACCCAGCATTTTCAAGGAGATTTGAGTATAAAATCAAATTCTCAAATCCAACAGAAATAGAGCGTGAGAAGATTTGGAAATTACACTTACCAAAAAATGCGGAATTTGAATCAGGATT
This sequence comes from Campylobacter sp. RM12642, assembly GCF_020137635.1. Lineage (NCBI taxonomy): Bacteria > Pseudomonadati > Campylobacterota > Epsilonproteobacteria > Campylobacterales > Campylobacteraceae > Campylobacter > Campylobacter sp. RM12642. Next base: position 21,145 of record NZ_JACGAT010000003.1, on the reverse strand, counting down.
TAAAGTAGAAGATTTAAAAAGTTATGAATTAAGTGGAGCACAGATTAAAATGGTTGTTAAAAATACTGCTATAAAAGTTGCTCAAGGCGATGGAATTTTTAGATTAGATGATTTTAAAGAAAGTATTCAAAAAGAACTAAATAGCGATTTTTCTAAAGAAATTAAAATGGGCTTTAATTAATCAATAGCCCTTATAATAAAATAAACTACGAAAGGAAAATCCAGTGAATATTATTAAAAAAGCTCTAACATTTGAAGATGTATTATTGGTTCCGCAATATTCAGAAGTTTTACCAAAAGAAGTTGATATTAGCACAAAACTTACTAAAAATATTAATTTAAATATGCCTTTAATTTCGGCTGCTATGGATACGGTTACAGAGCATAGGGCTGCAATAATGATGGCAAGGCTTGGTGGAATTGGAATAATTCATAAAAATATGGATATTGAAAGCCAAGTAAGAGAAATAATCAGGGTTAAAAAAAGTGAAAGTGGTATTATATATGACCCTGTTTATGTTAATACTAAAGCAAAGGTAAGTGATGCTTTAGCTATTATGAATGAATATAGTATTTCAGGTGTTCCTGTTGTAGATAATGATAAAAAATTATTAGGAATTTTAACTAATCGTGATTTGAGATTTGAGACTGATTTTTCAAAAATAGTTGATGAAGTAATGACAAAAATGCCTTTAATTACTGCTAAAAAAGGCTGCACCTTAGATGAAGCTGAAGTAATTTTTAGTAAAAATAAAATAGAAAAATTACCTTTAGTAGATGATGATAATACTCTTTGTGGTCTTATTACTATAAAGGATTTAAAAAAGCGTAAAGAATATCCAAATGCAAATAAGGATAAATTAGGAAGATTAGTAGTAGGTGCTGCTATTGGAGTAGGGCAACTTGATAGGGCTAGAGCTTTAGTAAATGCAGGTGTTGATGTCTTGGTTATGGATAGTGCTCACGGACATAGTAAAGGCATAATTGATACTTTAAAAGAAATCAAAAAAGAATTAAATATAGATGTAATAGTAGGCAATATTGCTAATCCTAAGGCAGTTAGGGATTTAGCATTAGCAGGAGCTGATGCTATAAAGGTTGGTATTGGACCAGGTAGTATTTGCACTACTCGTATAGTAAGTGGAGTTGGAGTTCCGCAAATTACTGCTATTAGCGATTGTGCTGAAGCTGCTAAAGAGTTTAATGTGCCTATAATTGCTGATGGTGGGATAAAGTATTCAGGAGATATTGCAAAGGCTCTTGCAGCAGGTGCAAGTAGTGTAATGATAGGCTCACTTTTAGCAGGGACTGATGAAAGTCCAGGAGAATTTATCACATATCAAGGAAGACAATATAAATCGTATCGCGGTATGGGTAGCTTAGGGGCTATGGCAAAGGGTAGTTCTGATAGATATTTTCAAGAAGGAACAGCAAAAGAAAAGCTCGTGCCAGAAGGAATTGAAGGAAGAGTTCCACATACTGGAAGTATTAAAAATGTAGTGTTTCAATTACTTGGTGGTCTTAGAAGCTCAATGGGTTATAACGGAGCTATAAATATAAAGGATTTTCAAGAAAAAGCTGAATTTGTAGAAATTACTAGTGCAGGGCTTAAAGAAAGCCATGTTCATGATGTAACAATCACTGCAGAAGCACCAAATTATAAGGTAAATCAATGAAAAAAACTTACGAACAAATCTGTGAAATTTTAGATGAAAAATTAAAAATAATTGAAGATGAGCAAACGCCTTTATTTGATTTAGTAGATGCGTATAAAGATGGTATGAAACTAATAAATGAAGCTAGAGAATTATTAGATAAGGCTAGTAAAGATATTGAAGAATTTGAACAAACTAAACAAAATAATTCTTTAAGTATTGATACAGAAAGATTGCCATTTTGAAAATAGCAGCACTTCAACTAAGCACTCAGGCTTTAAGTAATGCAAGGCTTGATTATTATTTAAGAATTTGCGAGCAAAAAGATGTTAGATTAGTAGCGTTAGGCGAGTATGTTTTAAATAATTTTTTTACTGAATTAAAGCAAATGCCAGTTGATTTAGTAAAAGAGCAAAGCAAGGTAAAACTAGAAGCCTTAAAAGAATATAGTGCTAAATATAATTTATGTATAGTTGCTCCTATAATTTTTAGCACTAATAAAGGTTTTAATAAAACTTGCTTAGTAGCAAATAAAGGTAAAATCAAATATATAAATCAGCAAGTTTTTATGCCGTATTCACATTGGAATGAAAAGGATTTTTTTATAAATTCAACAAAAGCTATTAAATTGCATACTTTTAAATGTGATAATTTTAAAATAGGCGTTTTATTTGGCTATGAAATACATTTTGATGAGTTTTTTAAAAAGGCAAATGAATTAGATTTATTGATAATTCCTACGGCAAATACTTATAATTCAAATTCTAGATGGTGCGAACTTATTAAAATGAGAGCATTTTTAAATAATACTAATATTTTAAGAGTAAATCGTATCGGTGTTAGCGAAGTAGATGAATTAGAGTGGAATTTTTATGGTAATAGTTTTTTATGCAATGCTTATGGAGATATAGTTCAAGAATTAAGCGACGCTGAAGAAGTATTAATTTCTGAAATTAGCAAACCTAGTGAAGCTACTAAATTTTGGCAATTTAAGGAAGTAAGAAATGAAATCAACAAGCGACTTTTATGAAAGACAAACTTTATTATTAAAAGATAAGCAAAAGAATTTAGAAAACAAAGAAATCATAATAATAGGTGCAGGCGGTCTTGGCTCAAGTATAGCATATGCACTTGCTAGTAGTGGTATAAAGAGTATTAGTGTAGTTGATTTTGATATAGTTAGCTTTAGCAATATTCAAAGGCAAATTATGTTTAATTTTAACGATGAAGGTAAAGCTAAGGTTGATTGTTTTAATAAATTAAAAGAGCGTTCATTTTGTGATATAAAAACTTATAAAATGAGTGCGGCAGAATTTTTTGCTACTAAACCTAGTGCTGATTTAATTATGGATGCGACCGATAATTTATCAGTTAGAGCTGAAATTGATAATTACGCTAAAGCTAATAATATTCCTTGGATTTTTGCTAGTGTTGAAGAGTTTTTCATAAGTGCTAGTATTGTAAAAAATAAAAAAATAGCATTCAAAAATGAAATAAAAAGGATAAAACCTCAAGCAACTCCATTTGTTATGTTTAGTGCTACTTTTGCAAGTATTTTGGCATTAAAATATCTAGCAGGTTATGAAGTAAAACTTGATTATTTATATTATTTTGATTTTTCAAAAGATATTTTAAATATTAATAAGTTTAATTTATGAACCATCAAGAAAAATCATTTTTTTTATTAATATTCGCTGTAGTTATCTGGGGAGCATCGTTTTTACCTACTAAGTGGGTATTAAACTACATAAATAGCTATGAATTATTATTTTATAGATTTTTATTAGCTTCTATTGTGTTTTTTTTCTTGGTTAAAAATGATATTTTAAAGCATTACAAAAATACTTATTTATATGGATTAATCACTGGTTTTTGTATGGCGTTTGCCTTTATTTTTCAAACCCAAGCACTAAGCTTTACTCAAAGCTCTAATGTGGCTTTTCTAACTGGTTTAGAAGGAATTATTGCTCCATTTTTATGCTTTTTTATAAGCAAAGCAAAGCTTAGTTTTAAGATATTTTTCCTAGCTTTACTTGCTTGTTTTGGTATGTTTTTATTTAGTGATGCGAATTTTGATAATTTTGGAAAAGGCGAATATTTAGCGATAATTTGTGCTGTGTTTTTTGCACTTTTAGTGGCTTTAAATGATAAATTTTTAAAATCAAATGATTTAAATACCTTTATATTTTTTCAATTTGTAGGTAGCACGATAATGTATTTATTATCGGCTTTAATTTTTGCTGATTTAAGTTTAACTCCTATTTTAAATTCTAAGGTTTTTATACTTATTTTAGTATCAGCATTGATATTTACAATATTTTGTTTTTTTGCTCAAAATTACGCTCAAAAGCACCTTCATCCAAGTAAAGTCGCATTGATTTTACTACTTGAGCCAATTTCGGCTGGAATTTTAGGAAGTTTTTATGGAGAAGTATTTACAATTTTACAATTATTAGGAGCAGGGTTAATTTTGATTGCTCTAGCATTTTCTTAAAGGATTTTTATGAAAAAAATATTTTTTATCGGTATTGGTGGCATTGGTCTTAGTGCGTTGGCTAGATTTTTAAATGAGCGTGGAATTAGTGTTTTAGGAAGCGATGTCTATGAGAGTGAATTAGTAAAAGAATTAAGAGCAGAAGGAATTGCGGTTTTTATAGGTCATAGTGCATCAAATTTAAGCAACGATATTGATTTAGTAGTGCATTCAGCAGTAATTCGTGAAAACAATCCTGAAATAAAAAAAGCAAAAGAACTAGGTATAAGAGTTCTATCAAGAAAAGAAGCCTTGCCACTTATTTTAGAAAACAAAATGCTTTTTGCAGTTGCAGGTGCACACGGCAAAAGCACTACAAGTAGTATCCTAGCAAATATTTTGCAAAGCTCTTTTATAATCGGTGCAGTGGATAAAAGAGCTGGTAAAAATATGGTGTATAAAACTAGTGAAAAATTAGTTTTTGAAGCTGATGAGAGTGATAGTTCGTTTTTGAATTTAAATCCTGCTTTAAGTATAGTAACTAATGCTGAACCTGAACATTTAGAGCATTATAATCACGATTTAAACGCTTTTTATAAAGCTTATACAGACTTTTTAAAACAAAGCAAAATTAGAGTAATTAATGCTGAAGATGAGTTTTTAGCTACAATTGATTTAGATTGTGAAAGGCTAGTGCCTAGCGAAGATATTAAAAACTTAGAATTTGAAGTTAAGGATTATTTGCCTTTTATATCTTTTGATTTAAGAGATTTTGGTCGTTTTAGCGTGCAAGGTCATAGCGAATGTATAGCTATTGATACTGCTTTAGCAATACTTGCTGCTAGGTGTGTTGGGCTAAGCCTAAGTGAGATTAAGCAAAATTTGAAAGATTTTTGTGGTATTAAAAAGCGTTTTGATGTTTTATATGCTAGTAAGGATTTTGTAATAATTGATGATTACGCTCATCATCCAACCGAAGTAAGAGAGACTAAAAAAGGTATATTTTCTTATGCAAAAGCACTAAATTTAGATGATACTATAGCGATTTGGCAACCGCATAAATACACAAGATTGCTTGATAATTTAGAAGGTTTTAAAACTTGTTTTGAAGGTTTTTCAAAGCTATTTATTTTGCCTGTTTATAGTGCTAATGAAGATGAAATTAAAATTGATTTAGCTAAGCATTTTCCTAATGCTTGTTTCATAGACGATATAAAAAGAGTTGATAATTCTTTAAAATTATTTAGTAATTTAGGAGAAATTACTTTAGATAAAGGCGTAGTGGTTGGATTTAACGCAGGTGATTTGACCTATAAATTAAGGGGATTAAAATGATTAGATTTGCAATATTTTTAATATTGTTTTTTGCATTAATTGGTGTTTGTATTTATTATAAAAATCATTTTAATTCTAAGCTTTATGTGGCTGTTATTTCATTAATAGTTGTTACTTTTATAGTTGGTTTTATATACACTAGCCTAGATAATTCAAGTGGGGCTTTAAAGCAAGAGATTTTAAATATTTATAATTCAGGCAAGGATTTAGATTGTCAAGGTATAAAAATCAATATCAAAACTCACGGATTTAACAACGGAACTTCAGTGTTTATAGATAATACTAACAATCAAAAAATAGATATGTTTATTTGCAAATAATTTTAAGATTTTAATTAAAGCCTAAATAATAAAGGCTTTAATTATTTTAACTATCTTTAAAATATATTTTAGCAGCAAAGCTTACTGCTAAAATTATCATTGAACTTATTAATAAAATTGAAACCAACATTTTTTACCCCTTTAAAAATATCTATAAAGCACAGCATTAATTCCACTTGGCATATCGCTTGTGCTTTCTAATTCTTCAATTTCTTCATATTTTTTACGAGCTTTTTGCTGCTCTTGATGATTTGAACCTTCTTTTTTATCTCCAAAATTCATAGCAAGACCCGTAAAGCCCATATTTACAAGGCTATTTTTAAATTCTTGCTGATTTGCTATGAAAAGATTTAGAGTATTTGCATTGTTTGAATTAAGATTTATATGTAAGTTATTACCCCTTGCAATCATAGTGACATTAACTTCTCCTAATTCTTTAGGATTTAAATTAATGCTAACTTTATGGCTTGGAGCTTTGAATTTTTCTATTTCTTCCTTAAAATCTCTTGTAAAATTATCAATTACTAATTTAGTTTGTTCTTTACTAAGTTCTTTATTAGGATTTAAAAAATCAACTTTAAGATTTTGTGGTAGATTTAGCTTTTCTTTATTATCTTGAGTTTGGCTTGAGTTTTCATCTAAATTATCTTGCAAATTTTCTTCTACTATATTTAATTCAGGTAGAATTTTATTTTCATTTTCTTTTGTTTCTTGGGTTTGAATTTGAGTTTTATTTGCTTGAATTTGTATATCTTTTATATCATTTTTAATTGTGTTCGGAGTTATTTTAGGACTTTGTGTTTCTATATCTTTTGAAACGATTTTAAATGCTTCTTCTTTTATATCTTTAGTTTGTTTTTTATCATCATTTGCAATTTTGCTTAATAACTCATTTAAAGCCCCAGTTTTTAGAGTTTTTTCAGCGTTTATAATAGGTTCGTTTGTATTATTAGATACAATTTTTTCACTTTTTACTGATAATAAACTTTCTAAATTTGGTTTTTTAATTTCAGTATTTTTTAAATTCTCTTCAATTTTTGTATTTTTGTTTAATGCGTGTGAGAAGAAATTTTGCTCATATAATTTAGGATATGGTTTAGCAAAAATTTGCTCGTTATATTCATTATTTTTAATTTTTTCATAAGTTATATTGCTAAGCCCTAATTTATGCTCTTTTGCAAGTTCTACTAATGAATGAACGCTATTTGTATTTGCAAAACTTTCTAAACTAGCTTTATTATTAACAATATTTTTTAAGTTAAAAAAATCATTTAATTTTACATTTTTTTTATCTTGCTTTAATATGTCTAAAAAATCTAAAATCTGAACGAAATTCAAATCATCTAAAAGTTCTTTTCCATATTCAACATCTTCCATAGAAGTCTTAATATCTTGCATAATTTCAGCATCACTTATTTGCAATCTTTTAGGTAAAAATTCATTCATTTCTTTTGCATTTTGCACTATTTTTGATACTTTATCTTGTAGAGTTTTTGGATTTTGTAAAAGACTTGCTAATAAATTTGGCTCTTGTTTGCTTGTTTTTTCGTTTAATAAAGTTGAAGCTAGATTTATATTACTAAATTGTTTTACATCTTTATTTTTTATTTCATTTTTTGCTTTAAATACATTTTGCATTACCAATAAATTTTTAGTATCTTTTACATCGGTTTGATTAAATAATAAATCAGCAAAACCTTCTCCGCCAGACTTTTTAGAGCCTTTACCTTTTTTAGAATTTAGATTTTTTACATCTTGTAAAATTAATAAATCTTTCATAATAATCCTTGTTTAAAACTTGATGAGTTTTAGCAAAATTCGTTCCAAGTTTTTGTGATTTCATATTTAAAAATTAACCTAAATTAATTAAACTTTTACTTTAAAATCAAGGAGAAAACATTGAGTATTAGAAATATAGCAGTAATCGCACACGTTGATCATGGTAAGACTACAATGGTTGATCAGTTATTAAAACAATCAGGAACATTTAGCGAAAGAGACCAAGTTGATGAACGCGTTATGGATAGTAATGATATTGAAAAAGAGCGTGGAATTACAATTCTTTCAAAAAACACAGCAATTAATTATAAAGGCACAAAAATTAACATAATTGATACTCCAGGCCACGCAGATTTTGGTGGAGAAGTTGAGCGTGTTTTAAAGATGATTGATGGGGTTTTATTAATCGTTGATGCTCAAGAAGGTGTTATGCCACAAACTAAATTCGTTGTTAAAAAAGCATTAGCATTAGGTCTTAGACCAATAGTTGTGGTAAATAAAATAGATAAAGCTGCAGCTGAACCTGACAGAGTAATTAATGAAGTATTTGACCTTTTTGCTGCACTTGATGCAACTGATGAGCAATTAGATTTCCCTGTAATTTATGCAATTGGAAAAGAAGGTATTGCAAAAAATGAATTAGATGATGATAGTAAGGATATGCAACCTTTATTTGACAAGATAATTGAGCATGTTCCAGCACCAAGTGGTAGTAATGAAAATCCTTTACAATTACAAGTATTTACATTAGGTTATGATAACTTCGTTGGTAAAATTGGAATTGCTAGAATTTTCAATGGAACAATTTCAAAAAATCAAAATGTAATGTTAGCTAAGGCTGATGGGACAAAACACACAGGAAGAATTTCAAAACTAATTGGATTTTTAGGTTTAGAAAAAATGGATATTGATAGTGCTAGCACAGGAGATATAGTAGCAATTGCAGGTTTTGATGCTTTAGATGTTGGAGATAGCGTAGTTGATCCTAGCAATCCTATGCCACTTGACCCACTACATATAGAAGAACCTACTTTAAGCGTTGTATTTAGCGTAAATGATGGACCTTTAGCAGGAACTGAAGGAAAGCATGTTACAAGTAATAAAATTGCTGAAAGATTAGAAAGCGAAATGAAGACAAATATCGCTATGAAATATGAAAATATTGGCGAAGGTAAGTTTAAAGTAAGTGGTCGTGGTGAATTACAAATTACGATTTTAGCTGAAAATATGAGAAGAGAAGGTTTTGAGTTTTGTCTTGGACGCCCTGAAGTTATCGTAAAAATTGAAAATGGAGTTAAAACAGAGCCTTTTGAAAATCTAGTTATTGATGTTCCTGATGAGTTTAGTGGAACGGTTATTGAAAAGCTTGGAAGAAGAAGAGCTGAGATGAAAAGTATGGTTCCAACAGGAGATGGACAAACTAGACTTGAGTTTGAAATTCCTGCTCGTGGGCTAATTGGATTTAGAAGTCAGTTTTTAACAGATACAAAAGGTGAAGGTATAATGAATCATAGTTTTATGGAATTTAGACCTTTTGTTGGTAGTGTTGAAAAACGCCAAAATGGAGCATTAGTGAGTATGGAAAATGGTGTTGCATTAGCTTATTCATTATGGAATCTTCAAGATAGGGGTGTTTTATTTATAGACCCTCAAGCAAAAACTTATGTTGGTATGATTATAGGCGAGCATAGCCGTCCGAATGACCTTGATGTAAATCCTATAAAAGGTAAAAACCTAACCAATGTTCGTGCTAGTGGTAGTGATGATGCTATTAAATTAGTTCCACCTAGAAAACCTACTTTAGAGCGTGCTATGGAGTGGATTGAAGAAGATGAATTAGTAGAAGTAACTCCAATTAATATTCGTATTAGAAAGCGTTATTTAGACCCAACTCTAAGACGCCGTATGGAAAAATCTAAATCTTAATTTTTATTCTTTCTATTCTAAATCTTTTAAAGAATTTAGAATAGAAAATTAAAATGTTTGAAAATAAAGCTTTTAAGACTTCTGTTAAGCAAAAACAATTAAAATTAAAAGATTATGAAAAAAGCAAAACCTATTAGAATGTGTATTATTTGCAAGATTAGAAAAAATCAAACTGATTTAAAGCGTTTTCAAGTGTCTTTAAATGAAGTTTTATTTCAATTTAATAGCGGTAGAAGTATGTATTTATGTGATGAATGCCTTAAAAAAGATGATAGTGATTTTTTAAAGTCTTTGCAAAAAGTTATAAAAATTAATATAGATAAAAAAGAACTTGCTAGTAAATTAAAAGAAAGGTTTTTAAATGGCGAATATAAAAATTAGTGAAATAGCAGCGGAATTAGGTTATCAAAATAAAGAAACTTTAGAAAAAATTAATGAATTAGGATTTGATTATAAATCACCTCAAAAAGCTGTAAGTGAAGATGTAGCAGCAGCAATATATGAGTATTTAAAAAATGGAACAATTCAACAAATTTTAAAAGATGAAGTTGCAAAATCAAGTAAAAGTGCCAAAAAATCTAGTACAAAATCAACTACTTCTAAAACAACAAAAAGTAAAACTGAAAAAGCTGAAAAAAGTACAAAGACTGAAAAGATTGAAAAAACAAAAAAAACTGAAAGCAAACAAAAAGAAATTCTTAAAGAAGAAACCAAAGAAGATAAACAAGAAACTAAAGAAGAAAAAATAGTAGAAGAAAAAATCACTAAGGTAGAAGTTAAAGAAGAAATGAAAAGCAAAGAAATAGCAAAAGAAGAATTAGTGCAAGAAGAACCTGTAAGTCTTGCAAGAAGTGGGCTTGAAAAACGCCGTGGCTTAGTAATCATTAAGAAGAAAAATGCAGCAAAAGAAGAAGTTAAAGAAGAGGTTAAGCCTAAAGCTCAATCAAAAGAGCCCGTATCGTTTGCTTCAATATTTAGCACAGATGAAAGCTTAAAAAAGAAAAAAGCTAAAAAAATAGTTCCAGCAGCAAGAAAAGAAAGTTCATCTAAGATGGATTTTGATACTAATTTTGCAGAGATTAATGATGATGAAGATGATGTTGTGGTTATGCCTGATTTTTCATTTAATGAAAGAAAAGAAGATATTGAAAAGCCTGCAAAGGCACAAACTTCATTAAGAAGTGCATTTAATAACCAAATCAATCAATTTACAAATACTTCAATAGCAAGGTCTCGCCGTAAAAAATCAAAAGCATATAAAAAAGAACAAAGTAGCGAAGAAATTACAAGTATTAAAATTCCTAAAGAAATAAGACTTTATGAATTAGCAGAGAAGTTAGGTAAAAAAGATAGCGAATTAATCTCAAAACTATTTATGCAAGGAATGATGACTACTAAAAATGATTTCTTAGATGAAGAAACTATTGAGATTTTAGGACTTGAGTTTGGAATTGAAATAAGCTTTTTTGATGAGACTGCACAATTTGATTATGTTGCTGATTATGAAGAAAATCAAGAAGAATTAAAAGATATTAAAGTTCCTGTTGTAACAATTATGGGGCATGTTGATCATGGTAAGACAAGTTTGCTTGATTATATTAGAAATAGTCGTGTAGCAAGTGGCGAAGCAGGTGGAATTACTCAGCACGTTGGTGCTTATATGGTTAATAAAAATGGTAAAAATATAACCTTTATTGATACTCCAGGTCACGAAGCATTTTCAGCTATGAGAGCTAGGGGTGCTAGTGTTACTGATATAGTAATTATCGTTGTAGCTGCTGATGATGGTGTAAAACCACAAACAAAAGAAGCAATTTCGCATGCAAAAGCAGCTGGTGTTCCAATCATCATCGCTGTTAATAAAATAGATAAAGAAGCAGCAAATCCTGATAGAGTTAAAACTCAATTAGCAGAGCTTGATATTATGCCAACTGAGTGGGGTGGAAGTCATGAATTCGTTCATATTAGTGCTTTAAAGGGAACTGGAATTGAAGATTTACTTGAAATTATCTTATTACAAGCTGAAATTTTAGAGCTTAAAGCAAATAAGAATACAGCTGCAAAAGCAAATATAGTTGAAAGTTCTTTACAAAAAGGTCGCGGTGTAGTAACTACTGTGATTATGGAAAATGGAACGCTAAGAGTAGGAGATACCGTTGTAGCAGGCATTGCTTATGGTAGGGTAAAAAGTATTACAGATAGCAAAGGTAACGCATTAAAAGAGATTTTACCAGGCGAGTGTGGTGTAATTATGGGTCTTAATGAAATTCCTGATGCAGGTGAGACATTAATTAGTGTTGCGACTGATAAAGAAGCAAGAGATTACGCACAAAAACGCCACGAATATTTAAGACAAAAAGAATTAAGCAAATCAACAAAAGTAAGCCTTGATGAATTAAGTGCAAAAATTAAAGAAGGGAATTTAAAATCATTACCTGTTATTTTAAAAGCCGATGTAGGTGGAACATTAGAAGCTATTAGAGGAAGTCTTGAAAAGCTTTCAAATGATGAGGTAAAAGTTGATATTGTTTTAGGCGGTGTTGGTGGAATATCTCAAGGAGATATTGCTTTAGCACAAGCTAGCGGTGGTGTTATAGTTGGCTTTAATGTTCGTCCAACGGGGGATATTAAGGAAAAAGCAAAAGAAGCCAAGGTTGAGATTAAAACATATAATGTAATTTACAATCTAATTGATGAGATTAAAGCTATTTTAGGTGGTTTAATGAGTCCTATTATTAGCGAAGAGCAACTCGGACAAGCTGAAATTAGACAAGTAATCAATGTGCCAAAAGTAGGACAAATAGCAGGATGTATGGTAACTGATGGAAGTATAGTAAGAGGGGCTAAAATCCGTGTTATTCGTGAAGGTGTTGTAGTGTTTGAAGGAGAGATTAGTTCACTTAAACGCTTTAAAGATGATGCTAGAGAAGTTAGCAAAGGTTATGAATGTGGTGTTGGTATCGTTGGATTTAACGATATGAGAGAAGGCGATTTTATAGAAAGTTATAAAGAAGTTCAAAGTAAGGCTAGTTTATAATGAATGATAAAGCACAAATAAAACGCCTAAGAACACAAAGTTTGCTAAAGGAATTAGTAGGAGAAGCTTTAGCAAACTTAGATGATCCTTTATTGAGCGGTCTATTGGTAAATGATGTAGATTGTAAAAAGGGTCGTTATGATGCTTTTATATATTTAGATAAAATGTCGCTTACAAAAGATGAACAAAATTTAGTTCTTTCTAAGCTAAAAAGAGTTAGTAAAGTATTGCAAGCTCATTGCTTAGGAGCGCTTGGTATGTATAGATGCCCAAATTTTCATTTTAGGTTTGACGATAGTTTAGATAAAATTAATAGAATAGAAGAATTATTTAAGCAAATTAATAAGGAAAAGAAATAAATGGAGCTAGAGAATTTAGCTAAACAGCTTAATTTAGTGATTTATGATACTGAATTAGCAAAAGAAGGCAATAACTTTATTTATAGAATTTTCATCTTAAAAGATGGAGAAAATAAATCAGTTAGCCTTGATGATTGCGAGCAATTTAGTAGATTGATTTCTCCTATACTTGATTTAAATCCACCTACAGATGAAAAATACTTTTTAGAAGTAAGCTCTCCTGGACTTGAAAGAAAGCTTACTAAAATAGAGCATTTTAAACTTAGTATAGGTGAGATATTAAAAATTAAAACTAAAGAAAAAGAAGAAATTATCTCAAAATTACTTGGTGCTGATGATGAAAAAATCACTTTAGAAGATGGCACAATTTTAAACTACGCAGATATTAAATCTACAAAAACTTATATCTATTGGTAAGGCAAAGCCTTACCTATATACTCTTACTCAAATTAATAATCATTAACAAAATCAAAATTAGAAATAAAAAAAACAAAGAAATTTAAAGGAATTTGATGAAAACTATTACAAAAAAAGATACAAAAACCTTAGCATTAAGTGCATTAGGTGGGACATTAGAATTTTATGATTTTATTATATTTGCATTATTTACTCCGTATTTTACACATCATTTTTTTCCAAAAGAGCTTGATGAGAGTATAAAATTATTAAATACTTATGGAGCTTTTGCTGCAGGGTATTTAGCTCGTCCATTAGGTGGAGTTATAATGGCACATTTTGGAGATAAGTTTGGTAGGAAAAATATGTTTTTATTAAGCATTATTTTAATGGTAATTCCTACATTCATTTTTGCGATTATGCCTACTTATGAGCAAATTGGCTATTTTGCTATTGCTATTTTATTAGCTATTAGATTAGTTCAAGGCGTTGCAATTGGTGGAGAGTTACCTGGTGCTTGGGCTTTTATATATGAACATAGTCCTGATAATAAAAAGGCATTATTTTTAGGAGTTTTAACAAGCGGGGTTTGTGGTGGTATTACTTTAGGAGCTTTAAGTGCGTTATTGCTTCAACTAAATTTCACAGAAGATGAAATAAAAGATTATGCGTATAGAATTCCTTTCTTAATCGGTGGTATTTTTGGTCTAATTAGCATTTATCTTAGAAGATTTTTGCAAGAAACTCCTATTTTTAAGCAACTTCAAGCTGAAAAGCAATTAAGCGATTTTCCTATAAAATCAGTCATTAAAGATTATAAAATGGAAATAATTTTATCAATGTTTTTAACTATTGTTCTTACTGCTTGTGTTTTAGTATTTTTAATAATGATGCCTAATTTTATGAAAGGTATTTTAAATATTAATCCTGCTTTAAATACTAGCTTGCAAATTATTGCTAGTGTTAGTATGATGATTGGACTTGTTGTTTGCGGGGCATTGGCTGATAGATTTAAAGCTAGTTTAATTTGCAAAATTTTTGCTATTTTATTAGTTTTTACTAGCACTATGTATTTTTATTCTTTATATGTTTTAAAGGATTTCGCTTCAACTTGTATATTTTATTTTGCTTCGGCGTTTTTTGGTGGTATTGTTAATTTTACATCATTATTTATGTGTAGGCTTTATAAGGCTAGTATTAGATATACAGGCATAGGATTTTCTTATAATTTAGCTTATGCAATAGCAGGATTTTTAACTCCAATTATCGTAGTTCAATCACACGGAAAATTTGATATTGGTAGTGGATATTACATTATTTTCATATGTTTAATTGCTTTTTTAAATTCTGTATTTTTTGACAAAATTATGAAAAATAAAAAATAAAGAATTTGATTTTAAGATAAACTCTAAAAATTTTTAGAAGTTTATCTTATTTTGGAATAAGTTTTGCTTTTACCAAAATATAAAATATTTAAGGAAAGTTATGCAAAACGGATTTTATCAAGCTACAGGAGCAATGGTTACTCAACTAAATCGCTTAAATGTTATCTCTAATAATTTAGCTAATGTAAATACAGCAGGTTATAAAAGAGATAATGTAGTAATTGCTGATTTTAAAAGGCTTTATGATGAAGAAATGCAAAATATGCCAATTGATAATCATACAAAACAAGCTGCAAAATACATAAATCAAACCATAAATAGAGTTCCTAATATTGATATAGAATACACAGATTTTAGCGTAGGTGCAATCCGTCCGACCAACAATCCTTTAGATATTGCAATCAAAAGAAGTGATTGTTTTTTTATGGTTCGCTCATCAGATGGTAGTGTGAAATTTAGCAAAAATGGAGCATTTAGTCTAGATGAAGATGGCTTTATAGTTACAAAAAATGGAGATAGATTATTAAGCTCGAATTATTTTGAAGACCCTGCAAATGATGGCATTCAAGTAGGAGATAATCAAAGATTAACTATTGATTCAGATGGAAATGTCTATTTAGATGGTGAAGTAGCAAATAGGATTTTTGTAGCTAGGATGGATGATACAAGGGATTTAGAAAAGATAGGAGATAATCTTTATAAATTAGATGATTTAACTAAAATGCAGGATTTCGAGGGCTCAAATGCACTTGCGAGTGGGTTTTTAGAAATGAGTAATGTAAATGCCGTTAATGAAATGGTAGGTCTTATAGAAACTCATCGTTTAGTTGAAATGTATCAAAAAGTAATGACTAGCCATATGGATGAGCTAAACAGCGACGCAATAAATAAATTAGCAAATGTTAAATAGGAGTAAAAATGCTTAGGTCTTTATATACAGCAGCAACAGGAATGATAGCACAGCAAACACAAATTGATACAACATCTCATAATATTGCCAATGTAAATACTATGGGATACAAAAAAAATAGAGCAGAATTTGCTGATTTAATGTATCAAGTAATGGAATACGCAGGAACTAGCACAAGCACAACAACGCAAAGTCCAACAGGTATTGAAGTAGGTCTTGGGGTTCGCCCAACAGCAATCACAAAGCAATTTACACAAGGATATTTCAAAGAAACAGGTAATCAATTAGATATGGTAATAGCAGGTAATGGTTTTTTCCAAGTTCAGCTACCTGATGGCACTACGGCATATACAAGAAATGGTGCTTTTAAGCTAGATAGCGAAGGAACTATCGTAAATAGTGATGGATATAGATTAATCCCTGAAATTACAATTCCTGAAGATGCAGTTGCTATTGGGATAGGAACTGATGGGGTTGTAAGTGTAATTCAAGCGGGTAATCCTGAAGCAGTGCAACTAGGTCAAATTGAATTAGCAAACTTCATAAATCCTAGCGGCTTACACGCATTAGGAGATAATAATTTCCTTGAAACTAGTGCTAGTGGAGCAGTTGTTGTTGGCACGGGTGGGACTAATGGTTTTGGTCAAATTAAGCAAAACTTCGTAGAGATGAGTAACGTGCAATTAGTAGAAGAAATGACTGATTTAATCACAGGTCAAAGAGCTTATGAAGCAAACTCTAAAGCAATCACTACAAGTGATGAAATGCTATCAATCGTAAATGGACTTAAAAGATAAATAATATAGATTGAAATTCTTATAATTTTATAAGAATTTCAAATACGAATTACTTAAAAGTAACTTCTAATGCTTGTTTAATATCAGCTATTAAATCATCAGCATTTTCAATACCAACAGAAAGCCTTACAAGACCTTCGCTAACTCCAGCTTTTATTAATTCAGCTTCATTTAATTGTCTATGAGTATGACTTGCAGGGTGTAAAATACAGCTTCTTGCATCAGCTACATGAGTTGCTATCATTATTAATTTTAAGTTATCTAAAAATTTAACTGCCTTAGTTTTATTTGCTTTTAATGTAAAGCTAATAACCCCACAAACTCCATTAGGCATATATTCTAAAGCTAGATTATAATAAGGACTGCTTTTTAGCATAGGGCAATTTACGCTTTCAATATATTCATTATTTTCTAAAAATTCTGCAATTTTTTTCGCATTTTCGCAGTGTTTTGCCATTCTTAAAGGTAGGCTTTCAATATGAGTTGATAGCATATATGCACTAGTTGCAGGTAAGCAAGCACCTATATCTCTCATTAATTGAACAATCATTTTTACAATATACGCTAATTTGCCAAATTTTTGCGTATAGATTAATCCGTGATATGACTCATCAGGGGTATTAAAATCTGCAAATTTTTTAGGATACTTACTCCAATCAAAATTACCACTATCAAGCACAACCCCAGCAATCACACTTGAATGCCCATCAAGATATTTAGTAGCTGAATGAATAACAATATCAGCTCCGTGTTTTATAGGCTGACAATTAATAGGAGTTGCAAAAGTATTATCAATTACTAATGGAATTTCATTTTCGTGAGCAATATTTGCAAATCTTTTAATATCAAGCACTACTAAAGCAGGATTTGATACGCTTTCAGCGTAAATTAATTTTGTGTTTTCTTTAATAGCTGCTCTTATTTCATCATCTGTGCTATTTGCACTAATAAAGGTGCAATCAATTCCAAATTTTTTAAGCGTTACGCCTATTAGATTTATACTTCCACCATAAATCTCATTTACGCAAACTAAATGATCTCCTGCTTTACAAATATTTGTAATTGCAAAAAATATAGCCGCTTGTCCGCTAGAAGTTAGCACCCCAGCAATTGCTCCTTCTAATTTAGCAATTTTACTAGTTACATAATCATTTGTAGGATTTGCTACTCTTGAGTAAAAGTATCCACTTTCTTCTAAGTCAAATAATTTTCCCATAAATTCACAAGAATCGTATTTGTAAGTAGTTGATTGAATGATTGGCACTTGTCTACTTTCGCCATTTTTTGGCTCATAACCTGCGTGAATACATAAAGTATCTTGTTTTAACATTTTCTCTCCTTTAAAAAAATATTAGTTTAACTTTATTTTAAGTATTTAGCAAGTAAAAAATGGCAAAATTAGTTAAAAAAGGAGAAAAAATGCCCGTTAATATAAAAACTAATCTTCCAGCAAAAGTTTTACTAGAAAATGAAAATATTTTCGTAATGGACGAAGCAAGAGCAAATTCTCAAGATATTCGTCCATTAGAGCTTGTGATTTTAAACCTTATGCCAATCAAAGAAGAAACTGAATTAGAATTACTTAGAATGCTTTCTAATACGCCTTTACAAGTAAAAATCACGCTTTTAAGAATAGCAAGTCACGAGAGCAAAAACACTTGTCAAAGCCACTTAAACGAGCATTATTTGGTATTTGATGAGATAAAGCATAAAAAATTTGATGGAATGATAATAACAGGAGCTCCGCTAGAACAATATGAATTTAGCGAAATAACTTATTATGATGAATTAGTTAGTATTTTAGAATGGAGCAAAAGCAATGTTTTTAGCACTCTTCATATATGCTATGGTGCGATGTTTGGGCTAAATTATCATTACAATATTGCAAAAATTCCTTTAAAAAAGAAATTAAGCGGAGTGTTTTATCACGATGTAATTGATAGTAAAGATGAGATTTTAAGGGGAATTGATGATGTGTTTTTAGCTCCACATTCAAGGCATTCAGGAATTGATGAATTAGCCTTAGCAAATCATAAATCTTTAGTGATTTTAGCTAAAAGCGATTTAGCAGGAAGCTATTTAATAAGAAGTTCTGATAGAAGACAAGTTTTTGTCCTAGGTCATCCTGAATACTCTCGCACTACTTTAGATAATGAGTATAAAAGAGATATTAAAAACGGCTTAGATGTTGATATTCCTTATAATTATTATAAAGATGATAATCCAAACAATCCCCCAAAACTTACTTGGAGAGCTCACGCAAATTGTGTTTATATCAACTGGCTAAATTATTATGTATATCAAACTACACCTTTTGAATTAGACAAACTTAATTCAATTAATTAAGATTTAGATTTTCTAAATCTTAATTAGATTTTTTTAACTCCGCTTTCATTCATATAATTTATGAAATCTTGTCTTAATTCTTCTTCTTTTTGTTTTATTTTTGCTAGTTCTAATTCTTGCTCTTTTTTCTTTTCATTTTCTTTTATATCTGTTTTGATTTGCTTTAATGAGTCTAAAAAGTCCATTTTTTCTCCTTTTGATTTTTGTATTATATTATTTAAATAATGTAATAAATAACTTTTAAAAATACAAATTCAATATGTTTTATTTAATAAATTTTTGCATAATGCTAAGTCGTAAAGAGTTAAAAAGAGATAATTTTATTAAATCAAAGGAGAGAATTTGAAAACCATAATCGCATTAGATTTTGACACCTTAGAGCAAAGCCGTGAATTTGTATCAAAACTATCAGCAAAAAATCTTGAAAACTATGCAAAAGAGCATAATTTAAAATTAATTATGCCTTATTTAAAAGTCGGTATGTGGCAATACTACACAGCTGGAAATGACTTTTTAAAAGAGCTAAAAGACTTAGGTTTTAATATATTTTTAGATTTAAAATTAATTGATATTCCAAATACTATTTATAATGCTACTAAGACACTTTTAAAAAATGATATTGATATTTTAAGCCTTCATTCTTTTGCAGGCGAGCAAGCTTTAAAGGCTGCTGTTAATGCTAAAAATGAATTAGGTAGCAAGTGTGAATTATTTGGAATTTCTGTATTAACTTCGTTTGAAGAAGAAGAATTTAAAAATGATTTAGGCTTTAATGGAAGCATTAATGATTGCGTAAAACAACGCTGTTTAATCAGCAAAAAAGCAGGTCTTGATGGTATAGTAAGTAGTGCTTATGAAGCAAAATTTGCTAAAGATTTAGGACTTAAGGCTCTTACGCCTGGCATTAGATTTTTAGGCAATGATGCAAATGACCAAGCAAGGGTTGCTACGCCAAAATTTGCTATAGAAAACAATATTGATTATATTGTAGCTGGTAGAATGATTACAAAGAGTTCTAATCCTATTAGAGCTTATTTTCAATGTATAAAAGGAGAAGAAAATGAATAAAGAAGTTGCAAGTGAAGTTGTAAAAATATTAAAAGATTGTGAAGCAATATTTATTAATACTAAAGAGTTTTTCACATATTCAAGTGGTATTAAAAGCCCTATATATTGTGATAATCGTGTGTTAATTAGCTATCCAAAAGAGCGTAAAATCATAGCAAATCATTTAGCGAATTTGATTAAAGAAAAAGCAGGAGATGTTGATTACATAGCAGCAACTGCTACTGGAGCTATTGCTCACGGAGCTTGGGTGGCTGATATATTAAACAAACCATTAGTATATATATTATCAAAAAACAAAACCCACGGAAGAGCAAAGATGATTGAAGGAAGCTTTAAGCACGGAAGCACTTGCGTTGTGCTAGAAGATTTAATCTCAAGTGGCGGTTCAAGTATTGCTGCTGTTGGTGCTGCTAGGTCTCACGGATTAGATGTAAAAGGTGTATTTTCAATATTTAGCTATGAATTAAATCAAGCTAAGAAAAATTATGAGAGTATTGATTGCCCTGCTTATTCGCTTAGTGGATTTTCTGCATTTAGTGGATTTTTAAGCGATGAAGAAGTAAAAGTTCTAAACGAATGGCGTGACGCTCAAGAATAAAATAATTTTAATTTCAAATTCCGATTTTGGAATTTGAATATCTTCAGACCTTCTTTACTTTACAAAAAATAATTTTTATAATATTTACTTAATAATTAAAATTAAGGAAAAATAATGGCTTTTAAGAACGCAGTAGTTACAAAAGAACTTGATGAAAAATACAAAATGACAGATATTTTTTGCAATTATACAGATAGCTTATATTATAAACAAAATCGTATGATGCCTGATGAGAAAAGAATAGTAATAGATGAAGAATTAGATTGTTTTATAATACAAGCTTATAATTTTTTAGACCCTGAATTAGAGCGTGCAAGACTTAGTAAAGGCTTGTGGGTTTTATATTATAAAGGTAATTTGATTGAAGTTATACTTGATTATGATTTTGATATAACAATAGATGGTGTTTTATACGATAAAGTTTGGAGTATTTTTGATATTAAAAACAATGAATTATTAAGCGAAAAAGAAGTTATAAATCTTCTTAAAGAAATATTAGATGTTTATAATCTTTCTGGTGCTTGGGGCGAAATTGAAAAAGATTATAAAGTATATGTAAGAGATGAAATAATAAAAGAATAAATATTTTAAATCCTAATTCAAATTCTTTAAAAATTGTGGAATTTGAAGTAGGAATTTGGTTTAAAAAAAGGTAAGCAAATGGCTTTTAAAAACGCAATTATTGATGATAGATTAGAGAAGAAATATTCTTTTGTAGATATTTGTATTAAGCATACTAATGATTGGTATCTCAAACAACA